>JALTPW010000125.1 GCA_026999335.1 Chromatiales bacterium | reverse complement strand
ACCTGATCCTCGTCGATGGCTCGTCCTATCTGTACCGCGCCTTTCATGCCCTGCCGTCGCTGAGCACGTCCAGTGGCCAGCACACAGGCGCCATCTACGGCGTTGCCAACATGCTGCGGCGGCTGCTCAAAGACTACCAGCCGGAGCGGATGGTGGTGGTCTTCGACGCCAAGGGAAAGACCTTCCGTGACGACCTGTACGCCGAATACAAGGCCAACCGGCCACCCATGCCCGACGAACTGCGCAGCCAGATTGAGCTGCTCCACGCACTGGTGCAGGCCATGGGTCTGCCGATGCTGGTGATTGATGGCGTGGAGGCCGATGACGTCATCGGCACCCTGGCCGCGCAGGCCACGGCGGCCGGCATGGATACACTGATTTCCACCGGCGACAAGGATATGGCGCAGCTGGTCAACGGGCATGTCACCCTGATCAACACCATGGACAATACCACCCTGGACGTGCCGGGCGTGGAGGAAAAATTCGGTATTCCGCCGCAGCGCATCATCGATTATCTGGCCCTGGTGGGTGATACCTCGGACAACATCCCCGGGGTGCCCAAGGTGGGGCCGAAGACGGCGGTGAAGTGGCTCAAGCAGTACCACAGCCTGGACGGGATCATTGCCCACGCCGACGAAATCAAGGGCAAGGTGGGTGAGAACCTGTGCGCCTCGCTGGGTCAGCTGCTCTTGTCACGGCAATTGGCCACTATCAAGTGTGACGTGCCGTTGCCGGGCGGGCCGGCGTCTTTCACCGTACAGACGCCGGAAAAGGAGCGCCTGACCAAGCTGGTGGGCGAGCTGGAATTCAAAACCTGGCTATCGGAGTTGCTGTCCGGCGACGAGGGTGATACGCCTCAGGGCGACGCCGAATACGGCGATACCGACTATCAGATCGTGCAGGATCGCGAGTCTTTCACCGCTTGGTTGGAGCGCCTGCAAGCCGCCGAGCTGTTTGCCTTCGATACCGAGACCACCAGCCTCAACTACATGCAGGCGCGCATTGTCGGCGTGTCGTTTGCCGTGGAGGCCGGCGAGGCGGCCTATGTGCCGGTGGCCCATGACGATCCCGTGGGCGGCGAACAGCTCGCTCATGACTGGGTGCTGGAACAACTGCGCCCGCTGCTGGAAGATCCGCACAAAGCCAAGCTGGGGCAGAATCTCAAATACGACCGCAACGTGTTGCTCAATGACGGTATCACCCTGCGCGGCATGGCCTTCGACACCATGCTCGAGTCCTATGTGCTGGACAGCACCGCCTCGCGCCACGACATGGATTCGCTGGCCCTCAAGTACCTGAACCGCAAGACGATCAGCTACGAGGACGTGGCGGGTAAGGGCGCCAAACAGATAAGCTTCGACCAGGTGCCCATCGCCACTGCCGGGCCCTATGCGGCCGAGGACGCCGATATTACCTTGCGTTTGCATCATGTGTTGTGGCCCAAGCTGACGGCCGAGCCGACCTTGGCGGCGCTGTTCCGTGACATCGAAATGCCGTTGATTCCAGTGCTCTCGGATATGGAACGCACAGGCGTGCTGGTAGATGCTGGAATGCTGGCGCGACAGAGCGGGGAGCTGGCGACACGTATGGCCGAGATCGAGCAGGAGGCCCATGATGCGGCAGGCGAATCCTTCAATCTTGCCTCGCCGAAACAGATCCAGGCCATCCTGTTCGACAAGCAGGGCCTGCCGGTGCTGAAAAAAACTCCCAAGGGTGCACCCTCCACGGCGGAAGAGGTTCTGGCGGAGTTGGCCCTGGACTACCCCTTGCCACGCCTGATCCTCGATTACCGCAGCCTGTCCAAGCTCAAATCGACCTATACGGACAAGTTGCCGAAGCGTATCGATGCGGATACCGGTCGTGTGCACAGCTCTTATCATCAGGCGGTGGCCAGTACCGGGCGGCTGTCGTCATCTGATCCCAATCTGCAAAACATTCCGGTGCGCACCGCCGAGGGACGGCGTATCCGTCAGGCCTTCATTGCCCCAAGGGAGCACAAGATTCTCGCCGCCGACTATTCGCAGATCGAGCTGCGTATTATGGCGCACCTGTCCGGCGACGAGGGCCTGCTGCGTGCCTTTGCCCAGGGTGAGGACATCCATCGCGCCACCGCCGCCGAGGTCTTCGGTGTACCGCTGGCGGAAGTTTCCGGTGAGCAGCGGCGCAGCGCCAAGGCCATCAACTTCGGCCTCATCTATGGTATGTCCGCCTTTGGTCTGGCCCGCCAACTGAGTATCCCGCGTACTGCCGCGCAGGCATATGTCGATCTCTATTTCGAACGCTATCCCGGCGTCAAGGCCTTCATGGAGCGCACCCGCGAGAGCGCCCGCGAGCTGGGGTATGTGGAGACGGTATTCGGCCGCCGCCTATACCTGCCCGAGATCAATCACCGCAATGGCCAGCGCCGTCAGTACGCCGAGCGTACCGCCATCAATGCGCCTATGCAGGGCACGGCGGCGGACATCATCAAGCTCGCCATGATCGAGACCCACCGCTGGATCGGCGAGACGACGCTGGATGTGACGCTGATCATGCAGGTGCATGATGAGTTGGTGTTCGAGGTTCGTGAAAGCCAAGTGAGCGTTGCGCAGGCGGAGATCGAACGCTGCATGACCGGCGTGGCCAAGCTGCGGGTGCCGCTGGTGGTGGAATCGGGAGTGGGGATCAACTGGGATGAGGCGCACTGAAAGCCGGCCGCAAAAAACTTTTGCCGGAGGCGAAACTTTTTTTGCGGCCGGCCGTCATACTATACGAGTGAGCGCCGAGCGCTCCTCCCCGCTCCTCCTCCCTAGCGGGTATTCAAGTCCCGGCGTCCCCAATGCCGGGTATTGACCCCGGTGTCCACCCCTCCCAAGAGGGACACCGGGGTTTTTTTTACCTGTCGTTATTGTTCTTCCGTGTCCGTCGCTGTAAGGCGCAGCCAGTGATCCAGCCTGTCCTGTACCTCCTCGACCCCGGTGCCCTTGAGGGCTGAAAACAGTTGCACGCTGGTACTGCCGGCTGGCGCCAGCCGATTTAGTTCGCCACGCACCTTTAGCAAGCTGGCCTGCGCCGGGCCGCGCTTGAGCTTATCGGCCTTGGTGAGCAAGATATGCACCGGCATGCCGACATGCCAACACCAGTTGAGTAGCTGTTGATCGGTATCGCGCAGGGGATGGCGGATGTCCATGAGTAATATCAGGCCCTGCAACGACTGACGGCTGGAGAGGTAATTTTCCATGGTTTCCTGCCAGCGCCGCTTGATGGCCTCGGCGACCTTGGCATAACCATAGCCTGGCAAGTCGACCAAGCGGCGTTGCTCATCGAGGATAAAAAGGTTGATTAGCTGGGTACGCCCCGGCGTTTTGCTGGTGCGCGCCAGGGATTTTTGTCGCGTGATGCGGTTCAGGGCGCTGGATTTGCCAGCATTGGAACGCCCGGCAAAGGCCACTTCGAAATCCTCGTCGGGCGGCAGCTGAGTGAGCTGTGCGGCGCTGATGAGAAAGCGGGCGTGCTGGTAGATCGGGTTTTTTTGTGGCGTAATCTGTGGCATGAGGAATTCGGTAATTCTGGCTGAGTTAACGCGGGATTACCATTATAAATTGGCAATTTAGCAAAAGCTGCAATAATCTAAGCCATTATCGGATTCAGCTGGTCGTTGAGGAGGGGAGCCGACGCGATCTTTCATTGCCGATACATCCCGGCCCCTTGGGTCGCTGGCGTCGCTGTTGCCAGCCGGCCCATCAGGTATGAGGTGGACACTGAGCAGAGCTGGATAGGCGTGGAATGCGGGAATAATGATGAAGGTAAACATAAAGCACGGGTGTCTTTGGGGTTTTCTTCTGCTGGTTCTGCTGGCCGTGGGTTCGGTTCAGGCCGCTGGCAATGCGGCGGCCGGCAAAAGCAAGGCTCGTTCGTGCCAGATATGTCATGGCAAGGGGGGTGTAAGCACTAACCCGACCTACCCCATACTGGCGGGGCAGCATGCCAAATATCTGGTAAAGCAGCTCAAGGCTTTCCGCAGTGGCGCCCGTAAGGATCCCATTATGAACGGGATGTCAGCGTCTCTGTCCGATCAGGAGATGGAGGATATCGCGGCCTTTTTCGAAAATAAACATTCGGGGCCTCCCGGATTGAGGTGATCGAAGATTGCCATGGATTCAGGTCATTACTATTTCACCAGGGAGAACAAAAAATATATTGCTGTGAAAGAAAGCTGGAAAGAAAGGCATGAGTGAGGGGATCCCATGTCTTTCCGTCATTGGATGGTTTCCATCATTCAAGGGTCACCGCGCGTCGTGTGCGTACTTATGGATAGACACCTCCCGGTGAATTCCATGGCCCTGTAGCGAGCTGGGTAGTTACAATTATTCATTATTATTATTATTTTTAAATTGAGGAGATCAACGTTATGAAAGGGTTGCATTTCGCACTCTCTATGCTGCTGGGTTTTAGCGCCAACGCCATTGCTGCCGGTGATCCTGCCGCCGGCGAGGAAAAGTCTGTTATGTGCCAGGGTTGTCACGGTCAGGATGGCAACAGCTTCAGTCCCGAATGGCCGAGCCTGGCCGGACAGATTCCCAGCTATCTCAGCAAGCAATTACGTGACTACCAGTCCGGCGCTCGCAAGGACGAGACCATGACCAGCATGGTCGAGGGTTTGTCGGAAGAGGATATTGCCGACATCGTGGCCTATTTCAGCAGCCAGAAAACCAAGGCCGAGGAAGGCGAAAGCAACAGCAAGGGCCGTGAGTTATACGTGGGTGGTAATCGTTATACCAACGTGCCGTCGTGTGCGGGTTGTCACGGCCCCAGTGCGACCGGCAATGACCCGGCGGGTTTCCCGCGTCTGGCCGGTCAGAAGGCGGGTTATACGATCAAGGCATTGAATGATTTCCGCACCGAAGCACGTACCAATGATGTGAATGGCATTATGCAGGGCGTGGCGGCGAAGATGTCCGACAAAGATATTGCCGCCGTCGCCGAATACCTGGCAACGCTGGATAAATAGACACGCAGACGCCTTCGGGGCAACAACAAAAAAGGCCGCCGTGTTCCACACGGCGGCCTTTTTTGTTGGCTCGTTTGTAAGTCCGGCCGGATTCAGCATTCCTGTGGTGCTATGAACGCTGACAGAGCAACTGAACCCGATAATAAAGGATTGACAGACCACCAGAGTAGCGACTTCTTGCGCAAAGAAAGCAAACCTGATGCGTAAACGTCACGCAGCAGTCACAACAATGCCTTCAATATCCCTCGGAATATTCGTTGTTTCGTCACAGCGGGCAAGATCTTGCCCGATGATCGAAAACCGGCCTCAATAAAAACAAGCACTTACAAACAAGCGAGCAAGAACTTGCCCGCACCGAGCAAGACCTTGCTCGATTTCGCAGGAGAAAGACGCCGGTTATGCCTGGTTTTTAGGTTAACTCTTTGAAAAATATAAATTATCAAATAATGGCACAGGATTTGTATAGGAGCCTGTCGTCTACGACGCGCACCGCAGCACGCACCGTTGGGACACACGCATACCGCGTGAACCATTTTAACTATTGATAAAAAGGAATTAACACCATGCCAACTCCTGCCTATATCTCGATTGAAGGCGCTACCCAGGGCAACATCACCGCCGGTTCGTTCACCGCCGAGTCTGTCGGCAATGTTTATGTTGAAGGCCATGAAGATGAAATCCTGGTGCAGG
>JALTPW010000124.1 GCA_026999335.1 Chromatiales bacterium | reverse complement strand
TGGTGTCCCGCATGACCCTGATGGATATTTTGGAGCGCAACGAGGACGAGCAGCGTGACGACTGTGTGGCGTTGATGACCTTGCATGCCGCCAAAGGGCTGGAATTTCCGCATGTCTTCATGGTTGGTGTGGAGGAGCAACTGCTGCCGCATCACGCCAGTCTGGACGAAGACAATGTCGAAGAGGAACGCCGTTTGGCCTATGTCGGCATCACCCGTGCGCAAAAGACCCTGACCTTCAGCATGGCCCTGCGGCGGCGCAAACACGGCGAAGTGATGGACTGCGAACCCAGCCGTTTTCTCGGTGAGCTGCCCGAAGATGACCTGGTGTGGGAGGGCGGTGGGCAGCAGGTCGACCCCGAAGAGCGGCAGGTGAGGGGCAAGGCGCATCTGGCCAATCTGCGCGACATGCTCAATTGACGGGCTGCCAGAATGCCGCATAATAACCTGATTGTTTTGCTGGTTAATTGAACGGTGCGTTCTATCTCTCGTGGCGGATGCAACGAATTGTTGCAGGCAGAGGAGATTTTTGTTGTCCGCCGCTTTTCTGAGGGCGGTTCGCGATGACGATGAACCTCTTTATATTCAACGTGATAGCTGAGTCCTCTAGCCGGATGGTTTTGTTGTGGTGCAAATTTTCTTTTTGGAATAAGCATGGTATGGATTCTGCTTAATAGCTGGACAGTAATAGCGATTCTGATGGGAGAAATAATGATGACGAACAAAAAAACGTTGATGGCGACCCGTGGTGCCTGCCTGCGTTTATCCTGTGCGGCCGTGGTGACGGTGGCGATCCTGGTGCCGGCGGCCTCTCTTGCCGCTGTCCCCGTGGGGGCTGACGACAAGGTCAAGTTGTATGGCGATATGCGTATTCGCGCCGAGACGGATAAGAGTGAAAAGCAGGACGGTACCGACCGTGATCGTACCCGCCTGCGTTACCGTGCCCGTCTCGGGGTGGCGTTCCAGCCCAATGATCATTGGTCGGCAAAGCTGCGTCTGGCGACGACCAGCAGTCAGAATTCACCCTATGAGAGCTTCGCCACCGTCGGCGGTACGGCGGATTTGAAAATAGGCGTCGATACGGCCTTCATCGCTTATACGGGCGTCAGCAACCTGACCCTGGTCGCCGGTAAGACCCCGCTCAATTTTTGGAAGCAGAACGAGCTGTTCCTGGATGATGATATCAACCCGGAGGCCCTTGCCGCCGTGTATAAGGTCGGCCCGTTCACCCTGAATGCCGCCTATGCCTATCTTACGGCGGGCAACTGGGACACTGGCCAAAACAATGGTGTCGTTACCTATCAAGCTGTGTTTCAGGGTGGTAACGACCTGAAATACACTGCCGCACTGGGTGGGGCGAGCGTGAATGCGCATGGGTATATGGCCACTCAGCACACGATGCTCAGCGCCCAGCTGAAGGGCGGCGCCTGGCTGGCCGGCGCCGACTACCTGAAGAGCGATGCCGATGCCGAAGATACGGCCTACGTGGTACAGGGCCGCTACAAGATCACCAAGGCCATCGGTTTGCGCGCCTATTATTACCACGTTGAGGGCAATGCCACGCTCGCCGATGGTGATCTGACTCAGGATAATTTCCCGTCTGCGCAAACCGCTGCGGATAATTTTAAGGGTGTTCGCCTGCAAATGGACTACAAGGTCGACAAGGGCACCAGCGTGGATCTGCGCCTCTATGATACGGAAATCATCACCC
>JALTPW010000123.1 GCA_026999335.1 Chromatiales bacterium | reverse complement strand
TCAGATTCAAATTAATCGATCTCATTCGAAAGCACAGAAAATATCTTAATGAAACAAAAGTCGAAAGATAAAGGCATGAGTAAGTGCGCTAGTGGTTCATGTGGGAAGTTCTGTGACTAAGGAGCACAGTGAGAAGGTGCAGATCAAGGCGGCAAAACGCTGGAATGGGGGTTCCATGTCGAGTTTTGCCAACGCAGAAATGCACCTTCTCACGAAGCGAACAGTGACATACTACCCAGGCACTCTTGAAGGATACCGTTAAAGATTGAAACTACTTTGTTTATTGGTAGAAGATCCAACAAGGTGTATCCATTAATACCGACTTGTTAATAACTTTCCGCATGAACCACTAGAACCTCATGTCTCTTCGGCATTGAGCGGTTTGGGCATCGTGCGCATGGCACACGCTACGGGCAAGTGTCGTGCACACAATAATAGATGGGCTCTTTTCTGTAAATTCAGTAAGCCTGTAGCGCGCTGAATAATTACGAAAAAACTAAACTACCACCTACTAAAGTAGGTGGGTTAGCGCATTCGGTGCTGATGGCTAAAGTCATCAATATCGCACCGTCATAAGCGCGCATGAGTCAAAACATGAAAATCAAAGTCACCGTCTAAAGACGGTGATTTTGACCAAGTTAATGGAAAATAAGCACAGTAAAAGTTTGTGCGGTTTTGGCCGTTCAAATTTTTTGATCTTTTCTTTCCGCGTCCTCCATGTCTCTGTGCTGAAAAGAAAATTCACAAGATTCAATCGGAGCCCGTTGTCTCGCCCTGCTTCACCCGCACCCACAGGGACTCCCAGCGATCAAGATCCAGCGTGTCCAACGCTATACCCTCGGCGGCGGCCAGCACCTCCATGGCGACAAAGCGGCGTTCGAACTTGGCATTGGCACGTCGCAGCGCCACTTCAGGATCCACACCGGCCTTGCGCGCCAGGTTGCTGGCGACGAACAACACGTCACCCATTTCGTCTTCAACACGATCCATGTCGATGCTTCCCTGCGCTACCTCGTGATGCAGCTCATCCAGCTCTTCCTGCATTTTGTCGAATACGGGCGGTAGATCAGGCCAATCGAAACCAACCCGGGCGGCACGCTTAGTCAGTTTGGCGGCACGGCTCAACGCCGGCAGTGCCTGGGCGACATCGGCCAAGACACCCTCGCCATGCTTGTCACGCCGCTCGCGGGCCTTGTGCGTTTCCCAAGCAGCGGTCTGCGCCTCCGCATCGGTGATATCCGCACCGGCAAAGACATGGGGATGACGGCGAATCAGTTTGTCACAGATGGCCTGCACCACGTCGGCGAAGGTGAAATCGCCCTGCTCCTCGGCGATGCGGGCATAGAACACCACCTGAAACAGCAGGTCGCCCAGTTCGTCACGCAGATCACCCATGTCACCACGGGCAATGGCATCGGCTACCTCGTAGGCCTCTTCAAGGGTGTGCGGAACGATACTCGCCAAGGTCTGTTCACGATCCCAGGGACAGCCGCTCTGCGGGTCGCGCAGTCTGGCCATTACCCCCAGCAGGGCTTTGATATCACTCATTTTTTTGACTCTCGTAACCGTGTGCATCAGTGGACGAATCGACAGACGGGCCGACGTGCGACGACAGGACGTGGTGATAGTACCCGAAGCACTCGGGAGGTTCGACCGCAAAGGACGATGCGGCGTAGAAGAAATCTCAGAAAGAGGTATGACTGCGGCTTA
>JALTPW010000122.1 GCA_026999335.1 Chromatiales bacterium | reverse complement strand
GGGGTAATTGACAGTACTCAGAGAGACGTTTGACCTGCCCCCAAATTGAGTACCACTGATAAGTAGAATTTGTTCCCTTTGTGTTTTGCCACTATTGTGCGGCGGTAGCAATGGGGGGCTGCGCTGGAGCCTCCAATAGCGCAGGCGTTGACGCCCATTGCGGTTTGGTGAATGGCCTGCTTGCGGCAAACTCTGACGGGGTTTGATACTTCAACGAGGAATGTGGCCGACATTCGTTGTAATCGATCCGCCAGTCCTCAATAATCCGTTGTGCCTCATCCAGACTGGTAAACCAGTTCAGGTTGAGACATTCCTCACGGAAGCGGCCATTGAAGCTTTCGATATAGGCGTTCTGTGTCGGTTTCCCGGGGTCGATAAAATACAACTCGACGCCATGGTCATAAGCCCAACCATCCAGCGCCCGGCCACGAAACTCCGGGCCGTTGTCAACCGTCAGCACATCCGGATATCCCCGTTCACGCGCAACCCGTTCCAGCATCTCTACAACACGGGTGCCAGGCAAGGACAACGCCACATCAATGGCCGGGCATTCGCGGGTGCAGTCATCTTTCAGATTGGCGGTGCGGAATTTGCGGCCGTTGGCAAGTCCGTCCTGAGTGAAGTCCAGTGACCAGCGCTGATTGGCTGCCACCGGGCACCATGCCCCTTCACGTACACCTTTGGGGATTTTCTTGCGTGAGCGGCGGCGCAATGCCAGCCGTTCCTCTCCATAAAGTCTTTCGACAACTTTTACATTCACAACAAACCCTTCCTGCCGCAATTTGGCATGCAGCATTCTATAGCCATAACGCCGGTGCTTGCCCGACAACGAGATCAACCGCTCCCGCAATCGTCCATGACGATCGGGCACTGGCACATAACCATTGCCAGATCGTGATATTCCAACAAGCCCACAGGCACGCCGCTCAGACAATTGATGCTCAAGGCGCAATACCTTGACGGCCTGGCGGCGATGTGTGGGCGTTAGAAGTTTTTTGACAAAAGCCCTTTGAGCGCGGCGTTATCCAGCATCGTCTCGGCCAGAAGCTTCTTGAGCTTGCCGTTCTCGGCCTCAAGATCTTTCAGGCGCTTGACCTCATTGACCTGCATGCCGCCATACTTGGCTTTCCATTTGTAAAAGGTTGCATCAGACATGCCATGGCGACGGCAAAGTTCACTGACTTTGGCACCGGCTGCATACTCCTGAATAATCCCGACAATCTGCTCTTCGCTAAACCGTGATTTACGCATTCTCTGTTCTCCTTGTTGTTACGAACAATAATCGAACAGATTCTACATTTAAATGGCTTGGTTTTCGGGGGGCAGGTCAATATCTGCAAGGGGTTTTCCATGTGAAGGCATGAACAGCATCCACGTGTACCTATGCCGGTTCATTTTAGTTTTTCAAATGCAATAGCAAACCCATCTAAAGAAATTGGTATTATTATCTTCCGACCGCCTCTAGCAGCAACAGAAATTGTCATTTTACTGCCTTTCAACAAAGCCGATTTCAATGAGTTCGAGACAACCGTATTGGAAAATATTCCTTTTTGTGTACTGGTACTAAATGGCAGAACCTGACTTGGATTTTTGTCAATTTGCAGTTTTATTGCCGCTTTGATGTCAAGGCCATGTGGCAACTGTAGCACCATCCTTAGAGGCACCGACCCAAGTGAGACCTTCATCAGTAGTTGGCGTGATTTCGCAGTTA
>JALTPW010000121.1 GCA_026999335.1 Chromatiales bacterium | reverse complement strand
GTTCTGAGGACGTTATTCTTTAGGCTGGCAATGAAAAAAGTCATGGCCATGTCATAGCATTCACGAGGCCATTGCAGGCACCTGAAAAGCAGCATTTTCCATCAACAATCAAACAGCTGCAGAGTAATCCAGAGCGTAATGACGGACACATGACGGCACTGGCATATTCTTTGCTTGTATGAACTTATAGATCCATAGCGTCATCAATCCGACACGGAATACGCACATTGACCATCCCACTTCCAGACCTCGATTCCGCCGAGAACCGCTTTCTGAGCAATCGTTTTGGTGAGAGCTACCTGCACGCCGTCAACCGTGATGCCTTCAACAAGATCGGCTCACAGGCCGTCTTTCAGCAGCAGTTGCCGGACAATCTGTGGGAGGAGGATCGCCTGCACATCATCATCGGCACGGACTCCGGGTTGTTGATTCGCCACATCCAGAACCGAGGAATACCCGCGGGAAGCCGTTTTCTTTTCATCGAACTGGTCGAAATCATCGAGCTGGTGAAACAGCACATCGGCGACCTGCCGACGGAACCACGCATCACCCTGGCCACGCCGGAATCCTGGCAACAGGCGGCTCAGAGCGCAGATATCGACACCTATGTCTATCTGGATCAGATTCAGCTGCTGAAGTCCGTCGGCGCCACCGATGCCTATCTGCCAACCTATCGTGATCTGCATACCTCGGTGGAAGGTGACCTCAAAGGTTGGATCTGGGCCCTGCGCAGCCAGCTCGCCAGCAGCAGTTTCATTCAGTGTCAGCTGGACAACCTGGCAGAAAATCGCCTCTCCGCCACCTGCCTCAAAGGCGGCTTTGACGGCCATACCGCCGTGCTCCTCGCCGGTGGTCCGTCTCTGGACGATATCCTGCCCTGGGTTCGGCAACACCGTGATGATCTGCTGCTAGTGGCAGTATCCCGCATCGCCCGACGTCTACTGGAAGAAGACATACAACCCGATATCGTCTGCACCATCGACCCCACCCGCCTCAGTTTCGACGTCAGCCGCGAGATGCTGAACTTCGATCCGCAACAGGTGCTACTGGTCAATGCCTACCATACCTATCCGCCGCTGCTCTCGCAGTGGCGGGGTGACAGCCTGTTCCTCGGCCCAGCCTTCCCCTGGTCGCTCAAGACCCAGGACGATAACCTGCCCGTCACCGGCCCCACGGTGTCCAACACCGCCATCGCCCTGCTGATGGAGATGGGCGTGGCGCAGATCATCTTTGCCGGCCTCGACCTCTGCACCCGGCCGGACGGCACCCGCTACGCCGCCGGCAGCAATGAAAGTCAGGCCGGCCATTCCCTCGGCATGGTAGGCCTGCGCGTAGCCACCAATGCCGGTGGCATAAGCGACACCAGTGAAGACTTCATGCAGTCCATCCACGACATCGGCCGCCAGGCCGCCTCCACCTGCAAGCAGGGTATCCGCCTCATCAACCCCTCACCTCACGCGGCGCGGATCACCGGCATCGACTATCTCCAGCTGGAAGAAATCGACCTCCCACCCGCAGCGCAAAATATCCGCCAGCGGATCACCGCCCTGCTGCCCGCCAATAACCGCCAGACACGCCTTGACCACTATCGGCAAACCGAGCGCGAACTACGGCACGTCGAAAACCAACTGCGCAAGATCCGCGCGCTGAGCCTGGATGCCCTGCGTTACAACGACGGTCTGTTCGGTCGCAACGGTATGGCACAGAACTT
>JALTPW010000120.1 GCA_026999335.1 Chromatiales bacterium | reverse complement strand
CGTGCGTGCCTCCATCAATCCCGCCATGCACCAGCAGGAGGTGCTGTTGGGGATGAGCTTTCTCAAGCACTTGGAGTTTACCCAGCGAGGCAATACGCTGACATTGCGCCAGTATTAACCCGGATGCTGCTCTCTATCGTACCGTGTTTAGGAACGTACATGTTCCTTACCCGGTAATAAGCCCTACTTTGAGGTCATTGGCCTGATAGATGGTTTTGCCGTTGTGAATCACCATGCCATCTGCAATCCCCATAATCATGGGCTTAGTGAACACGCGTTTGATATGCAACTGATACTGTATCGACCCCGCATCCGGGTATATTTGTCCACTGAATGTCACTTTGCCCACACCTAAGGCTCGCCCCCTACCAGGCAACCCGGACCAGCCGAGAAAAACACCGAGCAATTGCCACAGAGCATCCAGGCCCAAGCACCCGGGCATGACAGGGTCACCCTGAAAGTGACAGGCAAAAAACCAGTGATGCGGATGAATTTGCAGCGTTGCATCGAGTTGGCCCTTATCAAAACATCCCCCTCTGTCGGAAATATGGTTAATCCGGTCAATCATCAACATCAAAGAACTCGGGAGCTGAGCATTGCCTTGACCAAAAAAGTTTCCATGAGACATCGCCAGGATTTCTTCGTTTGAAAACTGCATCTCAATCTCCAAATACTTGAATGACATGCAATTTTGCCGAATTTGAGGATTAGCTATTGTAAAAATCGGACTTAAAGCGATCAAAAAACATACTTGGGCTCGACAATAAATGCTTCTTATAGTCTCTTATCAGGTGAGACTGATCAAAAAACCCTAGCTCAAGCGCTGTATGCAAAGTATTTTCAGGTGTCATATACAGTTGCTTGCAGACATGTTGAATACGAATCGTCTGGACAAATGCCTTGGTGCTCAGCCCGGTGTGAAGTCGAAACAAGCGGTTTAGATGACGACTACTCCAACCCACCATGGTCGCCAATTGAGCAATTTTTATATTACCAAAGGACTGATATATCAGGGACAACGCATGATCAAACTGAGTGGCCGGCCGGGGTTTATATTGTTGTAATAGCCATTGCTCACAAACACGGGCCCGTTCATGAAAGCTGTGGTATTGATAAATATTGTTATGTAATTCACCGAACCCACAGCAAGGAAGAAATTTCTCATCAACGAATTGATCGGTAATTTCAAAAAGATTTATATCAAAAAAATATCGCAAGACGCCGGGATAAAATCGAATGCCAAAATAATTCCCCGGCTGTAGTATTTGAATATCACGTGCCCGGGACTGAGCCCCACCTATTTTTGAA
Organism: Chromatiales bacterium; assembly: GCA_026999335.1. Lineage (GTDB taxonomy): Bacteria > Pseudomonadota > Gammaproteobacteria > SZUA-152 > SZUA-152 > DRQN01. The sequence continues at coordinate 404 of JALTPW010000120.1, read as the reverse complement.
CCATGCGGCGCAATATAAATTGCCTGGGTTCCATCCGGTATAACAGGGTAGGGCGTAGGCTTTGTTGTGCTGATTTGCAAATAGGAATGGACGATACCCCTTAGTACTTTGCATACAGGGGAATATTCCAGAATTAGCCCAAAACGTTTCAGTCCTGCTTCCGTTAATATTGGCTGAAATGATCTGTATAACTCATTCATGGGTTGTATTTCGTCACATCGCTATACATTAATCCGACGACTATATATGCCCTGTTCAGCCGCTGTGTGCCGTCATTGAGCCCTTTTCATATCCAGAGACACGACAAGCGGGCGTAGTGTGCGCCGTGCGCACAATAGGGCAGGTGGTTTACCAGTAAACCTCTTACCCTGAGGCCGCTGAATAATTATAATCATCGAAGGGCC
>JALTPW010000119.1 GCA_026999335.1 Chromatiales bacterium | reverse complement strand
GTGGTAAGCAGGATAGTGTGACCCTCGCGGTGCAGACGGCGAGCAAAGCGCCACAAGGATTGACGCAGCTCCACGTCGACACCAGCGGTGGGCTCGTCGAGCACCACCACCTCGGGGCGATGCACCAGGGCCTGGGCGATGAGCACCCGGCGCTTCATGCCGCCGGAGAGATCCTGCAGGTTGGCATCGGCCTTGTCCACCAGAGACAGGATTTCCAGCAGCTCGTCGATCCAGGCATCGTTGCCACGTCCCAGGCCGAAGTAACCCGATTGCAGGCGCAGTACCTCGCGCACGGAAAAGAAGGGATCGTAAACCAGCTCCTGAGGCACCACGCCGAGGGCATGCCGCGACTGACGCCAGGCCGATACCACATCGTGCCCCATGACATGGATGCTGCCCGCATCGGCCCGCGCCAGTCCGGCCATGATGCTGATCAGGGTGGACTTGCCGGCGCCATTGGGGCCCAGCAGGCCAAAGAAAGATCCTTGTGGCACCTCCATTGAGATACCTTTGAGCGCCTGCAAGGCCGCAAAGCGTTTGTGTACGCCCTGGATAGATACCGCTGCGGTCATGGCCAGCCCCAACATTGGAAACGGCGCATTTTGCGGCCCATGGGGCCGACAATGCAAGGTATATCTAACGATCACAAACTCAAAACTGTTTTCAATCCCTTACCTTTTCATCTCATGCCTGAACGACACGTAACTACTCAGCCCACCCGCGCTAAGCACCTTACTTTCTGGTCGGCGAAAGAATCAGAGGTGCGCCTTCAAATGCATCACTCAGCGCATTGAAGACATTGTGCCCCTGTTTTTTCACCGTAGAAATGTAGCCCCGAATACGGCAAAACGCCTTTGCATCTTGATCCGAGCGAAAGCAACCTGATACCTTTTGTTTCAACTTGACCATACGCACATCACGTTCAGCCAAGTTATTATCAAAGGGTAGCGAGAAGCCTCTTTATTCTAAATGGGTTCGTTAAACATCTAGCATTATGCCCTGCAAAGAGAAAAGCGATACGGTTGTTTTTCAGTACAAAAAACAACGCCCTGCTCCAACTATTTGTACATGCTTCATTGTTGTACCCATTAAACCAGCACTACCCATTTATCGGCGAGTTCATATTTACGGGATTTGTTGGCATTGCCGTGCTGAATCATAAATTCACTATCGACCCATTTTTTACACAAATTCAGTGCTGTTCGCGGATGAATATTGAGTAATTCTGCAATCTCGCGGGTGGTGATATATTTGCTTTTAGTAAACAAGCTGAGCACTTGCTTTTGTCTTTGATCAAGTTCACGCAAAAGTGCGCTGTGATCTTTTTTCTCACCTTTGGCGGCCTCGCTTGTCTTTAAGCGAACATTGGCAAAGGCATCGGCCATGCCCCCGCAGAAATAAACAATCCAGGCAGTGATATCAGCCTGCTCACGACCAAAATAGTAGTTGTGGGATTCTCCTACGCTCAAAGCGTTATAGTAGGCTTGCAAGTTCGTTGCATAATATTCTTCAAGCGAATAAATGCCCTTTAAACCATAACCCGATTTGTGTAACACAAAATTTGTAAGTAATCGAGCTGTTCGCCCATTGCCATCATAATAGGGATGAATTGTTGCAAACTGGTAATGGGCAATGGCGGCTATAATAGGCACAGGTAGCTCTGCTTTGCTGGCTTCCCCGTTTATCCAGCCGATTAAATCCAGCATAAGCGCC
>JALTPW010000118.1 GCA_026999335.1 Chromatiales bacterium | reverse complement strand
CGGGTCATCCAGTGAGGTAACGGAAAGGGTGTCTCGGACATGGGCTTCACGGTCGAAATAAAAGGCTCAGAAAAGAAAAGCGCTGACTATATAGGCTTGAGAGGTTTTGAAATACCGTCATTCCCGCGAAGGCGGGAATCCAGACTGTACGGGATTTCAAGCACCCTGGATTCCAGGTCTTCACTTCGTTTCGCCCGGAATGACGGTATTTTCAGCTTAAGTCAGAACCATATCGGCACAGAGCCAGAGAATAACACGCCGCTGTGGGCATGCTGACGTACTGAGGGGGTATTAGCCTCTCTAAAGTTCCTAGTGCCCGCTGCCGAAACCACGGTGACGAACCCACGACCGAGTCCAGCCTGTACCCGTGAGCAGCAGCGCCCCCATTACCATCGACGAAATCACCGCACGCCCCCTGCCGGTCTTCGCCCATTCCGTACGCGCCTTTCAACGTCTGCGCGCCGAAAAAACCGCGCCGTGGGAAAAATACGGCGACATTATTCTCAAGGATCCGGGGCTGGCGCTACAGACATTGAAACAGTTGCGACAGGCCTCCGACAAACCCCGCGAACAGGAAATTGCCAGCATGGAACAGGCTGCCATGCTGCTGGGCATGGAGCGCGTGCAACGCCTGCCGACGGAATGCCCACAGATCGACAAGACCCTGCAGGGCCAAGCCTATGACGGTTATCAGCGCGCCGTGGCCCGTGCATTCCACGCCGCCTACCAGGCCTGGGACTGGGCCTATATCAAACGTGACCATGCACCGGATGAGGTTCTGCTGTCCGCATTGATGCACGACTCGGCGGAACTCACCCTGTGGGTCAATGCACCACAGCGAATTCACCAGCTGCGCCGCCTCACCCTCCGCGACCGCATGCCCTCGGCTGAGGCCCAATATATCGCCCTGGGCGACAGCCTGGAGCACTTTGGCCGCCGGCTGGCCGAAAAGTGGAACCTGCCACAACTGGTACACGAAGCGCTGCGCCCGGAGTACAGCAATGAACCCCGGGTACGCGGCGTGGTGCTGGCCGTGCAGCTGGCACGGCAGGTGGAATGGGGTTGGTACAGCCCGCAGGTGCGGGAAACACTGGAGATGATTGCGGATTACCTGGATGCCGGCCTCGAAGAGACCACCACCCACGTCCACCGCGCCGCAGTGCGTGCCGCGCATGAGGCGGCGTTTTACAGCGCCAGCGCCCCGGCCGCTCTGCTGCCACGGGTGCCTGGTGACGAACAATTCCTCATCAACGAAGAATTCCCACCGCAGGCCGATGACACATCGGTCAGACATCCGTCAACCGCTGCAACAGAAGATAGCGGGCCGGCGACAGATTCCGCCATCGTTTGCCTATCACCCCAGCCTGCGGTTTTTGACACCATCCGGCAAGAAATGCAAGCAGGCATTGGCAAACTGGAAATCAACGATATGCTGCGCAAGGCCATCCACGGCATGCACGATGGCGCCGGCCTGAATCGTGCCCTGTTCGCCATGCTGAGTGCCGACCGCAACTATCTTCAGGCACGCTTCCTGATCGGCACCGACAGCGATCCCTATTTCAACCGCTTTCGCATCCGTCTCGACCAACCGCACCTGTTCAAACGCCTGATGGAAAAACCACAGAGCATCCGTATCCATGACGGCAACCGCGAAAAATTCTGGGGACTGGTGCCCAGTGCCGTCAAGACGCTCATTAAGACCAACAGCTTTTGC
>JALTPW010000117.1 GCA_026999335.1 Chromatiales bacterium | reverse complement strand
TTGCTTGCTTCACTCGATTTTGCGCTGCACGTCCATACAGATATCCTGTGCATTCAACATGCTACAGTCACAACCCGCTTGATTTTGAACCCCGAAACTTGAGATATTACTAGACCCGAATGGACTAATGGTTCTCACTCGAAACCCAGGGCGTGAGCCTCAATCTCACTCAAGGCCCGTTCACCAGCGCGGCGTTCGCTGTCCGGCAGGGACAAAAGATAGGGCGAAATATCCTCGACCCGCCCCTCCCGAACCAGGCTTTGCAGCATGCTCAGGTGGGTCGCGTGTTGCAATATCCTGCCCAGCGAGGAAACCAAACCCGCCGTGGGCTCAACCTGATCCTGCAGGGCCGCCACGCTTCCTGCCGGCAATTCCCATTGTCGGGCCACCAGGCAGGAAAGTCGTTTTGCCGACTGCTGAATCCGCTTGCGAAACTGGATCGAACGCGGCGCCTCAGTGCCCTGAGACAATGCCTGCAAGGTCTGCACCACCAGCACCATACCCACATTGTGCACCAATCCGGCAACATAGGCTTCAAAGCGACTGCCACCCAAACTTTGAGCCAGACTACGGCAGGCTACCGCCGCCGATAGGGCCTGTGGCCAAATCTTACGCCCCACATGCTGATAGTAGTGCCCACCCTCAAGCTTCATGATCGGTTTCAGCGACACCGTAATCACCACCTCACGCAGCCCCACCAACCCCAACTGCATCACCACCTGTTCCAGGCAGGTAATTTTTGCTGCAACACGAAAACAGGGGCTGTTGGCCAGACGCAGAACCTCCGCCACCAACAGGGCATCCTGTCCCACCACCTGTGCAATTTCCTCCCACGAGGCCCGCTCATCACGCAGGGCCTTCATGAGCTTGGGCAGCACATCGGGCAACCGGGGCAAGGCATCGCATACCGCCTCCTCTGATGCCAGCAGACCTTCCACGCCAGCGAGCACTTGTGTCTCGAAACCATTGAGGGGCACATCAAGCGGGGAATTGACGCCCAACAGATACGAGCAATATTCAGGTTCAATACCTGCCAGCGGCAAAATCGGCGTATCCCGCACCGCTGCAAGCCGACGGACACCCACAGGCCTGTCTTCTGCTATTCCCTCTGCTGCGTCATTTCCCGTCACAGAGAACAGACGCTTGAATCGACCCATCATGCTTTGCGTCTCTTTATAATCCACATTCCATTCATATCTGCCCAGAAAGAACCGGGTGCAGGAGCATTAGCGGCAACCGGAAAAATATCTCAAGGCCTGAAACCCGTCAGCAAATACTTACCCTGCTCACGACCTTACGCTAAAATCCTCCCCGCTTTCCCGTCACCCGTTCCGAGGCCCATCACCATGAACTGCGCCATTTACAAGGGCTCCAAAAAAGCCGATCACTATCTATATGTTGAACGCGAAGACGATTTTGACCAGGTTCCTCAACACCTGCTGGAGATGCTCGGCGAACTGAGTCTGGTGGTAAACATCGTACTGAATGAGGAGCGCAGGTTGGCACAGGCGGACGTGAAAAAGGTCATGCAATCACTGACGGAGCAAGGCTACTATTTTCAGGTGCCGCCGCAACCGGAGATCCACGGGCGGGAATATCCCAGCCGTTCGCTGCGCTGACGACCCAGGCGCGAACATAGACATACGGATACAAAAAAGGCCGGTCATTGACCGGCCTTTTCCTTACGCTGTGTAAAACACAAGATTGTTTACAGCTTGTCGGCGTTCTCCGCCAGGTACTCGGCCACACCTTCCGGGGTGTCCTTCATACCCTTTTCACCTTCCTGCCAGTTGGCCGGGCAGACTTCGCCGTTCTCTTCGTGGAATTTCAAGGCGTCGACCATGCGCAGCATCTCGTCGATATTGCGACCCAGGGGCAGGTCGTTGACCACCTGATGGCGCACCACGCCTTCCTTGTCGATGAGGAAAGAACCACGAAAGGCCACGGCGCCGTCGGGGGTCTCGACATCATAGGCCTTGCAGATGCCGTGGGTCATATCAGCCACCAGCGGATAACCCAGTGGGCCGATACCACCTTCATTGATGGGGGTGTTGCGCCAGGCGTTGTGGGTAAAGTGGGAATCGATGGAGACACCGATCACTTCCACGTTGCGCTTCTTGAATTCCTCCAGACGGTGATCGAAGGCGATCAACTCGGAAGGACAGACAAAGGTGAAGTCCAGGGGATAGAAAAAGACCACCGCGTACTTACCATCGACGGCCTTGGCGAAATTGAAATCATCAACAATAGTACCGTCGCCCAGTACGGCCGGGGCGGTGAAATCAGGGGCATTACGACCTACGAGAACTCCCACGAGAACATCCTCCTATCTAAAAATGAATAAAACAGCGCTGAAATCGGTGTCACTGAAGATCAGCGAAGAAAACTGAGAGGCCAAGCATACCACTCAAGTTATTAAGACTAAATCTAAATCTGAACTCCTCTATATAGAACCCCTCATCGGGATAATCAAGGCCTATTTCGCAGCAATCCGCCAGCAGCGGTGGATCTTCGGCTTACGTGCAAAGTCCTGCGACAGAGTCTGGCGTGAGATATCCTCGATAGCGAGGTCGGACAAGGCCGCCTCGTCCAGTTTGAAACGTCGGAAATTGTTGGAAAAGATCAGCACCCCACCCGCCTCCAGCAGAGCCACGGCATGGCGGATCAGGGTCACGTGGTCGCGCTGCACGTCGAAACTGTCGGCCATGCGCTTGGAATTGGAGAAGGTCGGCGGATCGAGAAAAATCAAGCCGTAGCGCTGCGCCGGGGCCAAAACACCGCCGGCAGCGTTACGCTGACGGGCCTTGCCCCACACACCGCGCGCGCCCTCACCCACCTCGCCCTTTTCCAGCAGCGCAGCCTGCGCCGCCAGCCATTCGGTGACATCGGCCTGCACCAACTGGTGCGCGTGACCACGGATGTCGTTCTGCACCAGATTGCGCCGCGCCCAGTCCAAGTAGGTCTTCGACATGTCCACCGTAGTGGTGCTGGTGGCGCCGCCCAGGACGGCGTGCACGGTGGCCGCACCGGTGTAAGCGAACAGATTGAGGAAGGTGCGCCCGGCGGCCAGCTCACCAATCATCCGTCGGGTGATACGGTGATCGAGGAACAGGCCGGTGTCGAGATAGTCCGCAAAATTGACCCACAAACGGCACGCTCCCTCACGAACGATGTGAAAACGCTTCTCGTCCTGCAGCTTTTCGTACTGGCTGCTGCCACGCTGCTTTTCACGCAGCTTGAGGTGCACGTGCTCCGGCGCCACCGCCAACACCTCAGGCAGTACCGACAGGGCCTCATGGCGGCGCGTACGCACCTTCTCTTCAGGGATTTTGGCCGGCGCAGCATATTCCTGCACGTGCACATGGCGACCCTCCTCTGCGTCGTAAACGTCCACCGCCAGAGCATATTCCGGCATGTCGGCATCGTAGGCGCGAAAGGCGTGGATGTCCTCCTGCCGCCGCCAGCGTGTCAGCTGCTTGAGATTTTTGCGCAGACGGTTAGCAAACATCTGCGCACCGGGCGACTGTGCGATGTCGGGATTGGTCGGCACCGGACCACGCCGCATAACCCATTTGGGATCCACCTCGAAACGTAACAGCTGACATTCCAAAGCACCGTTGTAGAGCTTGTGCAAGCGCCGCGCACGCAGGCCGATGGCCTTGCCCAACTCGCGGTCACTGGTGATCACCGCCGCACGCCAGCCCGTGTAGTGCTTGAGCAGGCAATCACCGAGGTCGCGGTAAAGAGCGCGCAGTTCCTGCATCTCGCCGAGGCGTTCGCCATAGGGCGGATTGGCCACCAGCAAGCCCGGCTTGAAATCCTCGCCAGGGCGCGGGCAGTCGGCCAGTGACACCTGGGCAAATTTGATCTGTTCCGCCAACCCAGCCAGTTCAGCATTGCGCTGAGCCATCGCCACCGCGCGACCACTGATGTCGAAGCCACAGATGGGCGGGCAGCGGGCCAACCCCGCCTCACGACGGCGTTTGGCATCGGCGAGCAGGGCAGCCCAGACCTCCGGCTCGTGTTTCAGCCAGCCGAGAAAACCCCAGTGTCCGCGCTGCAGACCAGGAGCGATATCAGCGGCGATCAGCGCCGCCTCGATGGGCAGGGTACCGGAGCCGCACACCGGATCCACCAACGCTCCCCCCTGTTTGGCGATCTCCGCCCAGCCGGAACGCAGCAAAATCGCCGCCGCAAGGTTTTCCTTCAGCGGCGCGGCCACGCCCTCAGCACGGTAGCCACGGCGGTGCAAACTGTCACCGGAAAGGTCGAGATTGAGTACTGCGGTGTCACGATGCAGATAGACATTGATGCGCAGATCCGGTTGCTCGCGCGCCACCGAGGGACGCTCGCCGGTGGCGATACGGAACTGATCGACAATGGCGTCCTTGACCTTTTGCGCACCGAACTGGGTATGGGAGATCTGCGAGCGTACGCTGCTGAAATCCACCGCCAGGGTGCCGTCGGGGGACATGTGTTCGGCCCAGTCCACGGACTGTACACCGTCGTAGAGGGTATCGGGATCGGCCGCCGGGAAACGCGCCAGCGGCAACAGCACCCGGTTGGCCACTCGCGACCACAGGCAGACCCGCAGGGCACTGCCGATATCACCTTGAAAACCGGCCCCGGCACGGGCCTCGCTAACATTGGCGGCACCGAGGGCACGCAGCTCATCGGCGAGCAGGGCCTCCATACCCTTGGGGGCGGTGGTGAAGAATCGGTGTTGCTGGTTCATGGGCGGGCGGTCGGTGCGGCGGGAAAGGGCATGATGATACGGCAAAGCGGATCACGGCGGCAAAATCCCGCTTGAAATACACCCGAGTGGTGCACATTTTTATACGCCCGAGCAGAAAATCCGCGGAGGAAAACCACGATGGAACAAAACGGAAGAAAGACAGATGTGTTTACCGAGACCCGCAAACACTGGCCGGTAATGACCTTTTACGAACGTTTCGAACAAGTGATCGCCATCATTCTCAGTTTCGCCATTGCGGTGGTCGTCGTTGTAGCGCTGTGGGAACTACTGGTGCGTATCGGAGGCCTGCTGATTGCCGGGACGCTGGATCCGCTGGATCATCGAGGATTTCAAAACATCTTTGGCATGATCATGACCCTGCTTATCGCTATGGAGTTCAAGCACTCCATCATCCGCGTCATCGACCGCCACGAGAGCATCATCCAAGTAAAGACGGTGCTGCTTATCGCCATGCTGGCACTAGCGCGCAAGTTCATTATTATTGACGCTGCCACCATCGGTGCCGATAAATTAGCGGCGCTGGCCGCCGTCATCCTTGCCCTGGGTGCTGTCTACTGGCTGGTACGCGAGAGCGACCAGCGCCAGCGGCTTAACCGACAGGAACAGCAGGGGCAGGAATAATACACCTGCTCAGTCCTGGTGCGGATGCAATACCACCAGATCAAACGCCACCGCCACCGCATCACTCACCTGCTGATCCATGTCGGCATGCTCTTTTGGCGTGAGATAGAAGGCAATATCCACGCTGTGCCGCACATAGCGTGCCGGCAAGTGATTAAGGGCCAGACAGGCCACATCTTCCAGCGCATGATCACTGAAGGTTCTACCCTGCTTCGCCTGGTAGCGCTGGATCTCCTCGTAAACGAGATTTTCAAAATGGTTATGGATATTGTCAAGAATCATGGCTGCTCCTGCCCCGTCGGTGTCTCCGAGTAGCGGCAGGTGGAAGCTATTGCTTGAGCCGCCGGCGCAGCAGGCGGACAGGTTGCAGACGGTCGCCGGGGAAAATCTCAGCCAGTCCCGCCAACAGCTGGAGTCGCCGTATTCGGCTATCAGCTGTCTCCCCAGCCAATGATAGTCCGTGGCCTGGCCGTCTAGCGTTTTTTGTATGCGCCGACCGGGGCATCGCAGGCCTGGCAGGCCGTTAACTTTGCCGTGATGGTGGTGTTATCGGCGTACTATTTTAGCTCGATCAGTTGGCTGAGGCCGTTGTAGGCGTATTCGCTGCGATTGCCGACCAGATTGTAGCGGTAGGTATAGATTTTGCTGTTGTTGTTTGGGTTTGTTGTTGTTTGGGTTTTTTGAAAAGATACGTTAACGCAATAACGCAAGCCTGACCCTGTTTTTGACCTTAACGCAATAACGCAAGCCTGACCCTGTTTTTGACCCTGTTTTGTTTTCACTACCCAGCTCGGGGGCAAGCCCCCGAGATTTACGCTACGCGGTTAAAGTATCCATTTCGCCCATAAAAAGAGCCCTCTAAGCCTTAATATACCCTCTGACATTGGGTGAAATAGCTATTATTTCAATAGATTGCACAGGTTCGACCCTGAAAAGTAGACGAATCATAGGTATGCACGGCATCATACCGAGCGGATTGCGCCGCACCACACTCGCTCACCGATCAAACAGCCATGCAACTCATCGACCAATACCAACGGATTACCGCCGAGCCCGGCTTCCACTTCGAGGAGTCGCAGGCGTTAGTTGTGGCCCAATTGCAAGCCTTGGGCAATCAACTAATCCACCGCCCACCGCCGCCCCCACGGTCAGCAAGCCTGTTGGGGCGCCTGTTCACCCGCAAACCACCGACACCGATTCCGGGCCTGTATCTGTGGGGCGGTGTGGGCCGCGGAAAAACCTGGTTGATGGATCTGTTCTTCGAGGCCCTGCCCTTCGAACAGAAACTGCGCCTGCACTTTCACCGCTTCATGCAGGAGATACAGGATGAGCTGGCTCACCTGCGCCAGCAACGCGACCCCCTGCGAATCGTCGCCCACCACTTTGCCGAACGCACCCGGGTGCTGTGCCTGGATGAACTCTATGTCGAGGACATTACCGACGCCATGCTGCTGCATGGTCTGCTCACGGCCCTGACGGACGAGGGCATCAGCCTGATCTTCACTTCCAACACCGCACCGCAGGCGTTGTACAAAAACGGCCTGCAGCGAGAACGCTTTCTGCCCGCCATCGCACTGATCGAGCAGCATACCCGGGTCTTCGAACTACGCGGCGACGCCGACCATCGCCTACGCCATCTGCAAAAGGCCGACACCTGGTACACGCCGGCCGATACCCGCAGCGAGAAACAACTCGCCCGGCGTTTCCGCGAACTCGCCCCCTGCGAGGGCAGGCCGGATCAGCCGCTACTCATCAATCACCGCCCAATCCCCTGCCACCTGTACGCCGACGACGTGGCCTGGTTCGACTTCTTCCCTCTCTGCCATGGCCCACGCTCCAGCCACGATTACATTGAGCTTGCGCGGCGCCTTCACACCGTGTTCATCTCCGCCGTGCCGATAATGGGCGAAGAACAAGACGACTGGGCGCACCGATTCATCGACCTGGTGGATGAATTTTATGATCGCCGGGTCAAGCTGCTGGTCAGCGCTGCGGCCGAACCGTCGGCACTGTATACTGGCCGACGCCTGGCCTTCGAGTTCCGGCGCACCGCCAGCCGTCTGGCCGAGATGCGCAGTGCGCAATACCAAGCCCTGCCGCACCGACCCTGATCACTCCCTGGCGGTCACGGGCTCGACGCCATACCCCTCATTTCAGTAGAATGCGCCCCGATGCAAAGATTCCACACCACACTGACCTTTCTCATCGCCCTGTTTGCCAGCAACCTGCCGGTTCAGGCGGCATTCCCGGGCGGCAATGTCGCCTATGGCGAACGTATTTTCATGCAGGGCATCAACCAGGTGCCGGCCTGTCACAATTGCCATCGCAAGGACGCCATGGGCGACGACGCCATCGGCACCCCACGTCTGGCCGGCCAGAACCCGGCTTACATCTACAAGCAGCTGCGTGATTTTTCCACCAACCGGCGCATGGACAACACCATGTATGTGATGAATTCCAATGCCCGTGGCATGAGCGAGAGCGACTGGCGCGATGTCGCCGCCTACGTCGCCAGTCTGGACTACATGAAGGTGGGACTGTCGGATATGCAGCGGGTCGAGGAATACGGCTACCCCATCGGCGCCCGTTCCGCTGGCCGGCAACTGGTGCTGAACGGTGACCCGGCACGTGATATTCCGCCCTGTTATACCTGCCACGGCTATAATGGCCGCGGCCTGCCCGATACCTATCCCATGACCGGTGGCCAGCGCTATGTCTACCTGGTCAATCAGCTGAAAAAATGGCGCTCGAAGCAACGCAACAACGACCCCGACGACAAGATGGTCAACGTGGCAAAAAATCTCAGCGACACCGACATCTACAACGTCGCCACCTTTCTGACCTCTGCACCCCGCGGAACCTGCAAGGACAGCTGCAAAGCGCTTCTCTGCTGCATTTGGTAGACATATTTGCAACTGATTGCCGGGGGCTGCCGCGTCGCATAATCCGGAATCTGTCACACTCCACATCCCGGATTCCATTTCATCCGGGCTACTCGCTGTTTCTTCCACCACCGGTTGCAGGCATGCGCCACACCAAAACCAGACAGACTGAAATAGCACTGATTCAAGCCTGAAAAACCTGGAATGCCGTCATTCCCGTGCAGACAGGAATCCAGCATGTACGGAATTTCAAGCCCCCCCGGGATTCCGAGTCTTCACTGCGTTCCGCCCGGAATGACGGTGTTTTCAACTTCCCGTATTCAGCAGAGCAAAAAAAACCCCCGGCGCCGCCGGGGGTTCCAGTCAGTATGGCTATGCAGCGATTTTTATTGAAAAACCTCCACATAGGACATCATGCCGCCATCCGCATGTTCAAGAATGTGACAGTGGAACTGCCAGCCGCCGGAGCGCCCCCGCTGGCCCGTGCCAAGATCGGCATCCTCAATCACCGCCACGCCACCATGCGCCTCGATGTCCGCGCCCGTGAGGCCCTCGGCGGGATCAAACGTGATGGCAATCTTTACCATCGACGTCGCACCTGACGGACCCCGACGGGCGGGCAGGTTGACCATGTCGACATTCTCCAGCGGCGGTGCAGGCACCACTTCCAGCACATTACCGTTTTCATCCTTGTAAACCGTTTCTAACACCTGGAAGAAAAAGCCATGCAGGTGGAAGGGGTGGTCACCAGCGGTCATGTTGACCAAATTCCACACCTGGGTCTCGCCCACCTGTGCGTCTGGCGCGTCGGCGCTGGTGACTTCACCGAAGGTCTTGCCATTGATGAGGAACTTAACCATGCCATTGGCCATGGGCATGCTGTGGCCAAATTTGAGTGTCGTCTCAGCGGCACCGGTGATATCGATGGGCTCGATGGTGCGCAGATCCCCGGGCAGGTCAAGCTCCCTGGCGGGCTTGCGGTTTTTCTCAAACACCAAGCGCATGAGCGGGATGTCCGGATATTTTCCGTCCATTTCATCGTCACCCATCATCACCATGCCGTTATCCATAATATCGATGGTATGACGACCACGGGCGGTATCCTTCCAGTAGACGATCAGCTCGGAGCCGGGCTTGCCCTTGGGAACAAACATGACGTCGGCACGCTGACCGGAGACCAGGAATACGTCATCCATCTCCTCGATGGGGGCCTCCAGCAATCCACCATCACCACCGATGCGGGTCAGTTTGTGGCCCGGTATGACAACGCGCATAAAGCGGTTGTTGGCAATATTGACCATCCGCCAGCGGACGGGCTGCCCCGGCTTGACGTACATGGTGGGCATCTCACGGCCATTAACCAGCAACGTATTGCCATCACGGCCATTGATCTTTTTCAACAGAACTTCTTCCATGCTGCCGGTAAAGGCCGCTTCCACCTGGCCGTTTTTATCGAGCAATACATCGTCAAAGACCAATATTTTTTGCTTTGCCGTGCGGATGCTTTTAGCGAGATCCCTCTCTTTCACCAGCAATGCGCCCGCCAGGCCTTTCTCCACCTGCTCGTTGGAACGCACATGCGGGTGATACCAGAACAACGAAGCCTCTGTCAGCTCAAATTCATAGGTAAAAGAGTCCCCGGGCTGGATGGGGTTTTGCGCCACCGATGAACCATCCATGTCCGCTGGCAGGCGCAGGCCATGCCAGTGAATGGTGGTGGGTTCGGGCAGATTGTTGGTGAAATGCACGATCAGCGTGTCGCCCACGTTACCGCGGATCAGTGGTCCCGGTACGCTGCCGTTGTAGGTGTAGACTTTGGAAGGCACACCCGGGACCATTTCGACGTAGTCTTCACGCGCCTCGAGATTGATCTCGACGATATCCGGATCCGGATTAATATCTTCCGCCACTTGCAGGCCGAAGACCTCTTCGCTGTCATCTTCGTGTAAACAACCCGTCAATGCGATTAGCAAAAAAATAATCATCGCATAACCAAAAATATTTTTTCCTGGATTCTCCGCCATTCTGTAGTACCTCCCAGAAGCTGTTAGTATTCTTATCTAGTCTGCGCTGCATCTCTAACCATAAGATGTCAGAAACAACCACACGGACTATACCAGAATTCTGTGGGGATCATACCCAGTTCATAGAGTAATTCTACTTCGTTGTATTTAACTTGCTGAGTCAACACTCCCTCCCACCCAAGGGGCGAAATATTGAGAGAAATTCACCCGCTACGCATTGTTCAACGCTGGTACGCGGCACCAAAAGTAGGCGCTTTTCTTAAAGAACCTACTTTTGGTAGGCGAGTGGTGGGGAATTGATCCTTCAGCGATTAAAACGCAAAACATCGTGCGCACAGCGCACGCTACAAGCAGGGGTAGTGTGCGCCGTGCGCACGACCACGCATGTCCAATGCCTTGATTAAAATAACAGCGTAAAAGTAATCATACCTACCGTCCAAAATGCAAGAATGGTTTGGTGGATATGTAGACCAGTACCACAATTCCGGCCAAATAGAGGATAAATCGCAGTGGATTACTGCGAATCAGATCCACCACCGAGCGTTGCCTGCCCTGCTGCCGTAGCTGTTCATATTCCTGCCGCACCCGCTGCTGCCGGACGACTTGATATTCATCAATCAACGCCCGCGCCTCGGCAAAGCGGGACTCGTCTTTCAGCCAGATGCCCGGCGCCGAAATGCCCCAATTGCCCGCCGGGGTTTCATAAAACTCCAGCGCGTGTTCCGTCAACAGGGCACGCACGTCGTCGGCCTCGTCGTCGGGCACATGACGCAATTTGAAAATCTGTACGGGCATCAGTTCGTTGTTCCTGTTCAAAAATCAAAAAACGTTTGCCGCAGAGGCACGGAGTTCACAGAGAAAAAAATAACCGCCAAGTTGCGCAAAGGAACACAAAGACTGAAAAAGAAACTATTTTGGCATTGCATTCGTGTCTTTTGCGGTAAAAAAACGCTGTGTCCCCTGCACCTCTGTAGCAAAAAAATCATTCCACCAGCGAGACGCTTTTTACCTGAGCGAACAACGCCTGCCCAGCATGCAAATCCAGAGCCGTTTCGGACTTGCGCGTCACCCGTGCCAGCAGCGGTATCTCACCTGCGCGCAGACGCACCAAGGTCTGCGCCGGGCCGCTGGACGACAGGGCATCGACGCACACCGGGATAATATTGAGAATGCTGCTCTGTGTTGGCGGTCGCAGGGTCAGGCTGACATCACGCGCATGCACCGCCAGACGCACTTTTCGACCCACCGGCAGATGATCGCCAGGCAACCACAGCTCACGCCCCTCTCCACCACCGGCGAAGGCCAGACGGGTAAGGTGATAGTCCCTGTCAATGGCGCTCACTGTGGCCTCGATCACCGCCAGCGCCTCTTCACTGCCGGCCAGCGTCAAATCCAGCCGTGTCAGCATCTCCATCAATGGGCCACTGGCCTCCACCTGGCCGTCGGCCAGCAGCAGCAGTTGATCGGCCAGCCGCGCCACTTCATCGATGGCGTGAGACACATACAACACCGGGATCGACAGGTTTTCGTGCAGGCGTTCGAGACAGGGCATAAGCTCGGCCTTGGCCTGCCGATCCAGCGCCGCCAGTGGTTCATCCAGCAGCAGCAGGCGTGGCGCTGTCAACAACGCCCGCGCCAACGCCACGCGCTGGCGCTCGCCCCCGGAGAGATTCGGCGTGGCGCGTGACAGCAGGTGCTCGATACCCGCCAGCTCGACCACTTCATCGAATCCCGGCCCCGGCCCGTCACCGCAACGACGGCGCGCAAAGTCCAGATTGCCGCGCACGGAGAGATGCGGAAACAACACCGCGTGCTGAAACACATAACCCACCGGACGCTGGTGCGGCGGCAGAAAATACGCCTTGTCCTGCCACGTCTCATCGCCCAGCCTGAGCCGTCCGCTCACCTGCGGCTCCAACCCGGCAATGGCGCGCAGCAGGGTGGTCTTACCGCAACCGGAGGGGCCAAAGATGGCCGTCACACCGCGTGCAGGCAGACAGGCCTCCACCGCCAACGCAAAATCACCGCGCGATAATCGCAGACCTATCTCCAGGCTCACGGCCCCACCACCTTGAAGCGGCGATTGAGCCCGTACACCATCAACAGCAGGGCGAACGACAGCAACAGCAGGCCGCCGGAGATCCAGTGTGCCCGTGCATATTCCAGATTCTCGACATGCTCGTAGATGGCGATGGACAGCACCTGGGTGCTGCCGGGGATATTGCCGCCGATCATCAGCACCACACCGAATTCACCCACGGTGTGCGCAAAACCCAGCACCGTGGCGGTCAAAAAACCGGGTCGCGCCAGCGGCACGACGACGGAAAAAAAGGTATCGCGCGGTGAGGCTCGCAAGGTGGCGGCAGCCTCCATATAGCCCCGGTCGATGGCGGCAAACGCGCCCTGCAAGGGCTGTACCACGAAGGGCAGCGAATAGAATACCGAGCCGATCACCAGCCCGGTAAAGGTGAAAGCCAGCGAGTGCTCGCCCAGTGGGCCATTGGCGCCCAGCAGCACCAGCAGGTAAAAACCCAGCACCGTCGGTGGCAGTACCAACGGCAGGGCCACCAACGCCTCGACAGCAGGCTTGCCGCGCCAATGGGTGCGTGCCAGCCACCAGGCCAATGGTGTGCCGATAATCAAAAGAATCAGAGTGGTGAGACCGGCCAGCTTGAGGGTGATCAGCAGCGCGGCAATATCAGCATCGGTAGGCATATCAGGGCAGCTGGTAGCCGAAAGACCGAATGATATCGCGTCCTTCCGTACCCTGCACAAAGCGCAGGAAATCCGCCGCCAGTGGGTTACCCGTCAGCAGCACCGCCTGCTGCACGATGGGCGCATATAAATCCTCCGGCACCACCCAGTGGGAACCCGCCACAGCCTGCCCCGGACGCTGGATCTGTGACAAGGCGACGAAACCCAATTCGGCATTGCCGCTACGCACAAACTGCAAGGCCTGACCGACGTTTTCACCACGCACCAGCCGTGCTCGCAGGGTCTGCCACAGCCCCCGTCCCTCCAATACCTGTTGTGTTGCACGGCCATAGGGGGCCAATTTGGGATTGGCGATGGCAAGGTGGCGGAAGCGGCCTTCGCTCAGTACTCGGCCGGCACTATCGACCCGCCCGGTCTGCGGACTCCACAAAGCCAGACGGCCGATGGCATAACTGAAACGGCTGCCGGGGCGGGCACGGCCCTCGGCCTCCAGCAGCGCCGGGCGACGCTCATCGGCAGCGAACAGGGCATCGAAGGGGGCACCGTGGTGGATCTGCGCATACAGTTTGCCAGTGGAGCCGACGACGATACCGATGCGCCCGCCATGCCGGGCCTCGAAGGTCTCGGCCAGCGCGCGCAGCGCGGGGACGAAATTGGCGGCCACGGCGACACGCGCCTCTCTACCCGACACATCACCCGCCAGGGCGTTTCCCACCGTTGGCAATAACAACAGGACGGACAACAGCCAGAGGCGGATGCAGGAAAACACTCGGCAAGGAAAAGACATGGTGCAAGCCTACCGCAACTCACCCCCGGCGAACAAAACACGTCCACGGCCGGGTTTGCTAAGATTCACCCATGGAAAAAATCTACCGCCTAATGCTGGAGGAAATCCTCCCTGGTGTGGCCGCCGGCGATGCCGGGATGCAGGCGCTGATCCGACAGTTCGGCGAGGGCCTGCAACTAAACGGTGGCCACCTCACCTTTACTTTACCCGCACTGTTTTCTTGCACCGTCGCGCACCACAATCAGGCCGCGGATGACAAGAACCGGTTCACCGACAATAGGGAAAATTACATCCGCTTCCGTGAACGGCTGTTC
>JALTPW010000116.1 GCA_026999335.1 Chromatiales bacterium | reverse complement strand
TAAAGACATTGACCACCGCCCTGCCCGTCTTGGTCTGCGCCTCACCACTGGTGGTACTGGACTGAAAGGCCAGCGTCCATAGACCCCGGCGTGGATATTCCACCAGCAGCACCTTGCGAAAGGACTGTTCATTGGAGGAAAACACCGTTTCCAAAATCTGCTTCACACCGGTATAAATAGTGCGCACCAGCGGAATCTGCGCCAGCACCGACTCCCACAGTTTGACCAATTTGCGGCCAAACAAGTTGGCCACCACCATGCCCGTGACCAGCACGATAATGGCGGTCAGCACCACCCCCAGACCCGGCACGTGAAAGCCCAGCAGATTGTCCGGGCGGTAGGGCTCGGGCAGCAACAACAGGCTGCGATCCATCAGATCCACCAGCAGCTTGATGACCATCACGGTCACCCCCAGCGGCACCCACACCAGCAGGCCGGCGATGAGATAGCGCTTCATGCGACGTGCCACGCACGGGCCGGATCAACGATGTGCATCAATGACAGCCACAGCCGCCGGAACCGCAACCACCTGCGGCGACCTTCTTCGGTGCACTGTCGCTACTGCCGGCACTACTGCCAGCATCACCCTTGTCGGCATTTTTTTTGCCGCCGCCCTTGAAATCGGTTTCATACCAACCGCTGCCCTTGAGACGAAAACCCGCCGCAGACACCAGCTTTTTCAACGCTGGCTTGCCGCATTCGGGACAGTCGCTGAGGGCATCGTCACTCATCTTCTGCAGGGCTTCATGGCGGTGACCACAGGTTTCGCAGGCGTATTCGTAAATCGGCATTGCTACTCCTCTTCATTCATGCGTATCCCGACAAAGGGACATTGGGATCAACACAAAAAAATCAAGAAAGATCGAGAAAAATCAAGCAGGGGATTATACCTCGTCACGGGCAGGAACGTCTCCCCTGCTGGCAAAGCTGTTAAAATGCGCGCCATTGAACGCCACCCGACATACCATCATGGCCCGGAAAAAAATCGTAATCAGCGCCGACAATAAATGCAGCTTCTGCCGGGGTGCAAAATGCTGCGTCTACTTCACTGAACAGTTGCAAACACCACGCAGCATGCACGACTTCGATCACCTGCTGTGGCAGATTTCACACCGCGACGTACGCATCTATAAGGACGACGATGGCTGGTATCTATTGGTAGAAACACCCTGTCTGCACCTGCACTCCGATGGCCGTTGTGGCATTTATGCGACCCGACCCACGGTGTGCCGCGAGCACAGCAATGACTATTGTGAATACGATGCCCCCGCCGAAGAGGGCTTTGAACTCTATTTCGACGGCTACGACGCCCTGCTGAAATACTGCCGCCAGCGTTTCAGAACCTGGGACAAACGCATGCAGCGATGAAATAACAACTGAACGATGCAGTTCGCTACCGCTCACCAGCATCCGACGCGGATGACCCAAATGCCTTTCCATCACGCCACGACTCCAACAACCTGGCGGCATTTCTGCTACCCGGCACCACCACCGATAAATCCGACCACCTAAAAAAGGCAGTGGTTTTAACCTTAATGATGAACCTAGGGGGTGTTCTCAATCATTTTGACTGTCAAAATGATTGAGAACACCCCCTAGTGTGGACAATAAAATATTGTCTTTCTCCGTGTCCTCTGCACCTCTGTGGCAAAGGTCTTTTATGGCCGGCCGGGGTAAAATCGCGGGCATGGCCCGCTCCTACGCGCCCTTCCCCTCCAG
>JALTPW010000115.1 GCA_026999335.1 Chromatiales bacterium | reverse complement strand
CAGTGGGGAGCCCCTATAAATTCCGCCGAAGACAGACCGAGCCCCAAAATTCGCAAATGACAAACTTGGGACTCAATATGCGCATTCACGAATTATCGTGGCTAATCAGGCACTACCCCTGGACAAGACCCTGATCCACATGCGGACGATAATATATATAAAAATGAAAAGAATAATAATCGTGACCCCAAGACCAGCGACCATCGAATAATCAAAGCGGTAGGTATTACTTGTTGGATCATAGATCGTGCACCACAAGCGCACCTTGTTGACAAGGCGCTCGAAACTTATTTCCGACGACGCCGTATTGCCAAAAATAATTTCCTTTAATGTTTCCACCAAAATGGGCGGATTGAAATTTTCCCCGTAGACCTGTCTGTATATTTTTCCTTCACTATCGACCACGGTCACTTGTGCAAGATGATCAAACCCGGTTTGTGTTTTAGTAAAGATAAAGCCGAGGTTATCCGATAATTGCTGCATGACAGCCGCATCTGTCGCACTAAGAAACTCCCAATAGGGATCCCCGGAGACACCCCGCTGACGGGCGAATGTTTTCATCGAGTCCGGCCGGTCATAACGGGCATCAAAACCAATACTGACGACATTAAAACCGTCTTCGCCCACTGCGCTGCGCGCCAGATCTACTGCACGTGCGAGGTATTGGGTAATAATTGGACAGGTATGGAAACAACTGGAATAGATCATACTGATGACCAGTGGTTTGCCCCGGTAATCGGTAAACTTTACGGGCTTTCCTTCACGGTCAAAAAGGGGGTAATCACTCAGCTGACGGCCTATCGCGGCCTGACTGAACTCCAGAGCCGCCTGGTCATCAATATGACGTGATAATGCGGTGTCATCCGTGTTTTCCGCTTCATTGTCGGCGAAGGAGGAAGTCGCCGCAGAGGTTTCCTGACTATGCGCAACACTGTATGAACATAGAAACGCCATCAGGAAAGCAACAATTTGTATCAATGATGGATGCCGCACGCTTGCTATGCCTCCGTTATCTCTGTGACCTGAAAATATCCAGCCCGGTATTACACGGGAAAGTCCATTGTAGCGCCAAAAGTACCTTTCTATCATTCGATAATTTTATGTTTCGATCAATCACTACCGAAGCCAAATCCTAAGCCATCATTACATGGCATCATCTTGCCGACAAGAAGCAATTGTGAGACCCGTGTCGATCGAAAAATCTAATGGCCATGTGAGCACACCTTGCCGACAGCGGACAAAAAAAAGCCACCGACATTGCGTCGGTGGCATGGATATCAGACTCTGCGAAAACCATCGGGTGAAAGAAGGACGGGAGGAATATAGCCCCCTTCTCACACCTACATGGAAACTGCCCGCGCTATCTGATTCCCCAGACACTCCCCAAGTACTTCCAGTTGGCAAAGTAGTAGACAACCAGGAACACCATAAACACGGCAACCAGTACCAGGGAACCGGGAGCTTCCCAACCTTTGCCACGGTTTCCGTAGCTTGTGATCGCCTCAACACCTTCGGCAGAAACAACCGGTGCAGCATCATCAGGCCTGCGTTTACCAATCAATATCGTCCCTACGGTGCATAGAATATAGGCTAAGGCACCGAGAGAACCGATCACCGCAGTGATACCCGAAATTCCCATAAAGAGATAGACCGTGGCAGAATACTCAAAGCCCAGCGGGTTACCCGCGAAGGTCATATCCCAGTGCCGTCGCGCCACAC
>JALTPW010000114.1 GCA_026999335.1 Chromatiales bacterium | reverse complement strand
GGCCCGCTCCTACGGGAGGGTTAAACGACCTCATCTCATCGTAGAGCGAGCCATGCCCGCGATGATTTCCCTCAGCATTCCATCTTCTCCCGCGAAAACACCCCGTACAACACCGGCAGCACGAATAGTGTCAGCAGGTTCGGCGAGGCAGGGTGAAACTGGAAATGACATCATGTCAAGGCCCTACCCATGCATTGC
The DNA here is from genome assembly GCA_026999335.1 of Chromatiales bacterium. GTDB lineage: Bacteria > Pseudomonadota > Gammaproteobacteria > SZUA-152 > SZUA-152 > DRQN01. Next base: position 1,524 of record JALTPW010000114.1, on the reverse strand, counting down.
ATCCATAACTTATTGATTTAATGCTTATTTATATACAGCGGCCTTGACCCAGGGTTCTTGCCCTTGCCCTCCCACTTAGTTCTGTCTAGTAGGCATTCTTATCCACAAACCCCGTAAACAGGGTTCGCATAATAATCTTCATATCAAACCACAACGACCAATGCTCGATGTAGTACAGGTCGTACTCCACCCGCCTCTTCATCTTGTCCAGCGTATCCGTCTCACCACGCAGCCCATTCACCTGCGCCCAGCCGGTAATCCCCGGTTTGACCTTGTGTCGCAACATATAGGCCTCGATCTGCTCTTTATATTGCTCGTTGTGGGCAATCGCATGGGGGCGCGGCCCGACGATGGACATACATCCCTGCAAGACATTAAAAAACTGGGGCAACTCATCCAGGCTGGTGCGCCGTAAAAAAGCACCAAATTTCGTGATCCGGCAATCACATTTTTTCGCTTGGGTAACTTTGCCATCATCCTCACAATGAACCATCATGGAGCGAAACTTGTAGACCTTGATGAGCTTGCCATCCCAACCATGTCTCTTTTGCTTGAAAAGTACCGGCCCTGGTGAACTGAGCTTCACACCCACCGCAATCACCGCCAGTAAAGGGCTGATGAGCACAAGGATAAACAACGCCAGCACCCGGTCTTCAATCGCCTTGATGGCACGATTCAGGCCAACCATGGGACTCGCCGTCAGATCCAGAACCGCCATTCCCGCGACATCCGTCACCGAATGATTGAGCAGGCGAAAACCAAAGATATCCGGCACAAACCGAACCGTTACCATGCTATAACGGAGATCGTAAAGAATCTCTTTCACCTTATTCTCAGCGCGCAAGGGCAGGGCAAGCCAGATTTCGTCTACTTTCTCTTTTTCAATCAACAAGTTGGCTTTGCTCGTCTTGCCTGCCACCTGCACCCCGATGACCCAATGCCCTTGTAGAGACTCCGAATCATCGAGAAAGGCCACCACCTCCAACCCCGTCCAGTCCGCCCCCTGGATATTCTTCGCCACACTCTGTCCAAGCAAACCGGCCCCGACCACCACGATACGCTTATGGTTCATGCCCCGACGACGCATGGCATGAAGAACATAGGTTAGTGTGAAGCGAAACAGCAACAGAAAAGCCCAGCCCGACAAAATCCAGGCCACCAGCCATTGGCGTGAGAACTCCGTGCTGGTTTTTGTCAGGAAAGCAATAAGAATCAGGGCAATAACAACCCCGAACCAGGAAAGCGACACCACCTTCGCCTGGTGCAGCCAGCTCTTTCCGCGCCACGATTGGTAGATGCCTGAGCTGGAAAAGAGGATCAGGGCGAGCAATACCCCGAGAATAATCGCCATCCGGTACTGCACCGGCATGGGCCAATGATCGAAACGCCATGCATAGGCAACTGTTGCTCCGAGAGCAATGCAGAAAGCATCGAGGAACCGGGCAACAAACGAAAGCACGCTGGCGTACTCACGCAGAATCCCTCTTGGCAGCACTCTCTGTACCTCTCTGATTTTATTTTAGT
>JALTPW010000113.1 GCA_026999335.1 Chromatiales bacterium | reverse complement strand
CCCAGCGGCGGGGAGGTGCTGTGTTCGGCGCCCGGGATGATCTGCGGGGCGGCCTGCGGGTAGAGTTGTTGGCGGGAAGAAATGTGCACGTCGGAGAGCTGGCCGGGATTGAGGTTTTCCTTTTTACCGATGTAGAGAGGATGACGGCTTTCCTGCCAGCGCTTGTTGGCATGCAGGGGATGGTTTTCTAAATATGAGGGGACGGGCTCGTCACTCTCCCGGGTGTCTGGGTTGTAGTCGGCGCCGGGGGCGTAGAGGCCATAACCTTGCGCCCATTCGCCACGCTTGACCATGCACTCATGGAAGTGGTTGACGGCGAGGGTGTGACCAGCGTCGACGGCGCCGAGGTAGGCCTGTTGGAGAGGGTCTTCGGGCTCAAAATAACATCGGCCGTTGCGACTGGGGGTGTAACCGGGAGCCCCTTGGTCTTCGTGGGGGACGTGCCAGACGAGGTTATAGAGGCCGGGCCCCTGGGGAAGACCGGCCAGATCGACCTGATAAAGCCGGGTGTAGCCGGCCTGACGGTAGTGGTCGATGGCGGCGGCATGCAGGATGCCGAGGTGACGGCCATCGGCGCTCGTCACGGCCTGGCCGGACGGCGTGCCGGCTTGCAGGGGGCCGAGATCATGGAGCTGGATCTGTTTCAGGGCGGTGGCGAGGTCGGGATAGAGGCGCTTGATGCCCGGTGCGCGCTTGTCGCTGTTTTGCCAGCGGTGCAGGCGCAGCTGGGCATGCAGGCGGCGCCGGGTCATGGGGCCGGTCTCGCCATCGACCTGTTCGGCCAAAGTGGCTGCGTGGAAGGCGTCGTCGATGGCAAGGAGCAAACGAACGTCTTTTTGTTCCGGATGCACCAGGGCCGGAGTGCCGAGGGCGGGAAACAGAATGAGGGCGCGATGGGCGCGGGATTTGAGAATGAAGTTGAATTGCCGTTCGGGTTTGTCGGCGGGCTGGCAGTGGCGGGCGCTGAGTTCAGCGCAGTTGCCATCGAAGGCGACGATGCGCTCGCTACGGATGTCGTGGATTTGAGGGGCATGGGCGATGTTTTCGCCCTGCCCGGGGAAAAAGCGAACGCGCAGTTGAGCGCTGTCGACCTGTGTGATTTTTGGGGTGCGGCCCTGGTAGTCGAGGACGTCCTGTTCTTCCTGCGTGGCACTGGCTTCGAGTTTGACGGGGAGGCCGTCTTCGGCGAGCCACAGTTCGTCCCGGTGACGGGCGTACCAGTCGGGGATGGGAATGGTGGGAGCCCAGGGGATGGGTCGCTGGGCCTTGGGGTCATAAAAAAGGGCTTCGCGCATGTCGGGGCCGGCGGGTTCGGTGCGCGGTGGGGCGGCGGAAGGCCGCAGGTGTTGCAGGCCATCGAGCAGGCCGATGGCGGGCTCTTGACGGCGGTATTTGGGGTTGATCTTGAGGAGGGTGTTGGGCAGGTAGAGGGGTTGTGCGGGCCGGGGGGTGAGGTAGGCCATCCGGCCTTGTTGTAACTGCTGCCGTACCACCTTGGGGTTGTCGCCGGGGGCGATCAGCGCCAGAAGACAACTGCCATTGAGGTGGTCGATGGCGGTGTCGATGTAGCGGGTCTGTGCGCGGGTGATCTGGTTCGTTGGAACCAGTTGTGGGCTGTCCATGCAAAAAACTCCCTGCGGTGGCGTTGCGATGGATTTTAGGGAAATTCAAGGCTGGGAGAAAGGCGCTTTTCCCAAAATGGTATTTTTACGCATTTTGTGAAT
>JALTPW010000112.1 GCA_026999335.1 Chromatiales bacterium | reverse complement strand
ACTGACGGGTAGATATTAATTCTACTCCGTTACATTTAACTTGCTGAGTCAACATTCTTGCCCCAAGGGGTGGGGTATTGGGAGGAATTCACCCGCTATGTATTGTTCAACGCTTGTTCACAGCACCAAAAGTAGGCGCTTTTCTTAAAGAACCTACTTTTGGTAGGCGAGCTGTGGGGAATTGACCCCTCAGAGATTAAAACGGAAAACATCGTGCGCACAACACACGGATATCCAATGCCTCTGCGCACGCCGCGCCCCCATGGTGATAGGGAACATTTGGTTCCGGCTATGCCGAGTTAGGGCGCGCCATACTTAAAGGTGAAAATGACCTTTATATCGACCTGGCTTTTGCCGCCACACAGGAAAAGGCGGAGCAAATATGTGCACAATGGATGAGTAACGGGTTCGCGCTGAAATATCTGAAATTTTTTGACCCAGAGTCTGTGAACATTTTTTTAGACAAGAAAAAATAGCGATCCAATACATATACTGCAAACAGATCAGGCTTGCCTTAGGAGCGTGCACGCTCCTTATCTCAGCACACCGCGATACGCCACAGGATGCATAACACCGCAGGGCGGTGTCACAAATTCAATCGCTCAACTTGGCATCAACGTCTTTTTTCGCCGGCAACACGGGCGACAGCGGACAATCAAGGCCAGCAGCAATTGCTCTTAATATTTCGATGCCGGCAATAGTGACCCGCCCATTCTTGCTCACACATGCCAGACACGCCTTTAAAAAGCGTTCTTTGACAAGTGGCTTCATTTTGGCCAGCTCATCCAGCGCAGCCGCCAAGGTGCCCGAGGTCATCTTTGAGCGTGGCTGGAAATTAAGTGCATAGGCTCCGATCGATTTTACACCTGCAGAAAAAGTCTTTCGGGCTTCACTCTCGCTATGGTGCTCAGCATGGGCCAGCATGGAAAGCAGCAATTCAGCGGGCACTTTCACCGCACCAAGGTAGGAATACTTCTCCTTATCCCGTTTGCGCAAACCATAAACAATGTCTAACTGATGCAGAACCAACTGTTCGAGGATCCATTCGGATAAAGCAATCCGTTTGTCGGCCTTGATAAAGCCGGTAACCAGCGCACGAAATACCTTATATTGAGGCAGCGACAATACCCGCAATGAAGGCATCGCCATGTCGACGAGTGGCAAACGAAGTGCTTTCGGCAGCTCGGCTATGCTGCTCACCAAAGACAGTGCCTTTGCCAACACCACAGAATTCCCAGCATCGTCTTTTGTCGCCCATTGCACCTCCCGTATGGCTGGATCCCTGTCGGCCAACATAGCCAGAATAATACCTTGCGCCCCTAGCGGATTTTTGGCCTCCGCCCTCAGCACCTCAGGCAGTTGATCGATGAGGGTGTGGGCATGTTCAATATGGGCCTCCTGCGGGCGACCCATTAATTCGATGGCCAACATGGCTTCAACAACACCGGCCGTTGCATCCAGTTTCTGCTGTTGCATTTTTCCGGCCGGCGCCATTTCAGGGACGGGCTTCCTGGGCGGTTCAGGAACCGGCCTGACAAACCGTCCATCCCAACCCGGATCAATTTTTCTTATGCGTTTTTCAAGGGGGGGATGCGTTGAAAGCAAAGCAGTGAAAAAAGAACTTGCGCCTTCTGCAAAATAAGCATGGCTGTATTCTGCTGCGGCGGGAGATCCAAGCAAGCCACCAGAACTAAGTCCCCCTATTTTCTTCAGTGCACCGGCAATTCCATTCCGGTTACGGGTATATCTTACCGCAGAAGCATCGGCCAAATATTCCCGTTGGCGACTGACCATCGCCTTGATCAATTGCCCAATGGTCGTGCCCACGAAACCAACAGCCATCAACCCAAAAGCCAGTACAAGTATGGCAAGAGTAGCGCCCCCTGTATCCCGTCCCCGGTGCCTGATATGTCGCATGCCACGCAACAGATAATAGCCAATCATGCCAATCAGAAGAACACCGTGAAGAACACCGATCAAACGAAGATTCAGGCGCATGTCACCATTAAATATATGACTGAATTCATGGGCGATCACCCCCTGGAGTTCATCACGGGTAAGATGACGCATGGCGCCATGGGTAATACCGATGACCGCGTCATTGGATGAATGACCGGCGGCAAAGGCATTAATACCGCTGCCTTGCAGCAAATATACAGGAGGAACCGCTACGCCTGAGGCAATCGCCATTTCCTCAACAACATTCAGCACCTTGCGCCTGTCAAGGTCATCACTATCTTGAGGAATGATCTCTCCTCCCAGGGATTCGGCAATCGCCCGACCACCGGCCGACAACTGAATAAATTTAAACAGCGTACCGCCAGCAATCACCGCAGCCACAACCAGCCCCGTTGTCCAGAACATTCGCCAATCAAAATAGTGTTCTACATCCGCCCATGAGCTGAAAAACTGCCCCGTTGCGTTGAACACAACAACACTCATCAGCAAGAGATTCGTGATGGCGACAATAGCAAAAATAGCGCAGAAAAACAGAACAACCAAGACAAGGGTCGATCTGCGGGCCTTGCTCTGAGCCTGAAAGAAATTCACGGGTCGTTACATCAAAAAGAAACTTTGGGTGCCTCTTGAATGGCCGCACTATCCTCAAACTCCAGATTGACCGCATCGGTTCTGTGCCCGAACATGCCTGCGAACATGTGCTGCGGGAAGGACTGCTTGTAGGTGTTGTATTCCATGACGGCATCATTGAAGGCTTGACGGGAAAAGGCAACCTTGTTTTCAGTACTGGTCAACTCCTCAGTCAATTGCATCATATTTTGGTTGGCTTTAAGATCCGGGTAATCCTCCATGACGACATTGAAACGACCCAATGCACCGGCCAGACCTCCCTCTGCCACACCCAGGGCCTGCATTGCACCTGCCTGACCAGGGTTTTCGTGGGCCTGTTTGAGGCCATTTGCGGCCGTATTTCGCGCACTGATAACGGCGTCCAGTGTTTCACGTTCGTGCTGCATGTACCCCTTGGCGGTTTCCACCAAGTTTGGGATCAAATCATAACGACGCTTGAGCTGCACCTCTATCTGAGCAAACGCATTTTTAAAGCGGTTTTTGAGGCTGACCAGCTGATTGAATATTGCGATGATGTAGAGCACTGCGGCAATAACAACAACCCATGTCACAATCGTGGATATTTCCATAAAAATGTTCCCGTTTTCATCACAGCCAATCATTATTTACGGCAAAAGAATAATACAGTCCTTTACCTTCAAGTCCACGGCTATTGAACCGCTGCCCACCCGGCAGTTGATATCAAACCTTGCTAAATTCCACAGCCGAAGGCCCTGGGTCAAGCACTTTCTGTCACCCCGCTCAGCGCCCCGCCCGCACCAACCCACCCAGACCGGCGTCTTCCAGCGCAGAGTTAAGGTAGTTGCGTACCGCATGGGCGTATTCGAAGGTCAGCGCCTCCGCCAGTAACTTGCGTGCGCGGCGCTGGGTAAAGCTGCGAATCACCCATTTGATGCGTGGCAGATTGGCGGCACTCATGCTGAGACTGTCGACACCCATGCCCAATAATAAAATCACGGCCGCCGGGTCGCCGGCCAGTTCTCCACACACGCTCACCGGGGTCTTTTCCTCATGGGCGCCGTCAACGATCTGCTGTAAGGCGCGGATCACCGCCGGATGCAGGCCGTCGTAGAGCTCAGCCACTTGGGCATTGTTGCGATCCACGGCCAGCAGGTACTGGGTGAGGTCGTTGGTACCCACGGAAAGAAAATTCACCCGCCGCGCCAGCTCGCGCACCTGATACACCGCCGAGGGCACCTCGATCATCACCCCCACGCGCGGCATGCCGATACTCACACCAACATCGATCAGCTCATGGTGCGCACGCCGCAACAGGCGCATAGCGTCGTCCACCTCGGCCACACTGCTGATCATGGGAAACAACAGATCCATGTTGTTGAGGCCGACGCTGGCACGCAGCATGGCGCGCAGCTGGACGAGAAATATCTCCGGATGATCCAGGCTGATACGGATGCCACGCCAGCCAAGGAAGGGGTTGTCTTCTTCGATGGGAAAATAAGGCAGGGCCTTGTCACCGCCCACATCCAGGGTGCGCATCACCACCGGCGCGGGCGAGAAGGCCTCCAACACCTGACGATAGATCTGATACTGTTCTTCCTCACCAGGGAAGCGGTCACGGATCATGAAGGGAAATTCGGTGCGGTACAAACCGATACCTTCGGCGCCGCTCTTGCGCGAGGGGCTGACATCGGCCAACAGGCCGGAGTTGACGTACAACGGGATGCCCACTTTGTCCGGCGTGATGGCGGGCAGGTCGCGCAGATCACTCAACTCTTTCGACAGCTCCTGCTCCTCGCGCAGCAGGTGGCGGAATTCGTCCCGCACCCGGCGCGGCGGGTCAATATAGACGCGCCCCGTATAGCCGTCTGCAATGATCTTGCGGCCATCCACCCGGCCGACCGGCAAGTCACTGACCCCCATCACCGCCGCTACCCCCATGGCGCGCGCCAGGATCGCCACATGGGAAGTACTGGAGCCACGCACCGACACCACACCGGCAAGGCGCTTGATGGGCACTTCGGCCAACATCGAGGCAGTAATTTCTTCGCCCACAAGGATGGTACGGGTTGGGAACTTACGCGGCTCGACCGGCCCCTCGGAGATCAATTTGGTGAGAATACGCCGGCCCAGGTCACGCACATCCTCGGCACGCTCGCGCAGGTAGACATCCTCCATGGCATCGAAGGTACGCAGGTGTCCGTTGATGGTGTCACGCAGCGCGCCCTGTGCCCAGTTGCCCTTGCGGATACGCCCGATGGTGTCACCCACCAGACTATCGCCGTCGAGCATCATCAGATAGGCATCGAAGAGGGCACGATCCTCCGCCGGCAACACGGCTTTCATGCGTTCCAGCATAGCCTGGATCTCGGCGCTCACGGCGTCTACGGCGCGCCTGAATTTTTTCACCTCGCTGCGGGTATCCCGTACCTCACGATCCGGCACGGTGTCGAGGCTCGCATCGTGATAACACACGACAACGGTACCCATGGCGACCCCCGCCGCACCCGGCTGCCCCTGCAGAGGTTCGGCACTGCGGGAGTAGCGCCCCTTGCGCGAACCCAGGCCACTGATGCCGCCACTGACCTCGGCATGAGCAATGGCCCCGGCCAACTGCGCGGCGATGGTGACCAGGAAGGCAACGCTGTCCTCGCCAAAGGAGGCTGCGGCAAGGCGCTGTACCACCAGTACCCCCAACAGCTGGCGATGGTGAATAATCGGTACACCGAGGAAGGCATGGAAGCGTTCCTCGCCGGTCTCGGGAAAATATTCGAAGCGCGGGTGGGATGGGGCATCCGCCAGGTTGAGCGGCTCTTCACGCTCACCGACCAGGCCGGTCAGGCCCTGCGCGGCATACAGACGCACCGTACCAATGGACTCAGGATTCAGGCCATCACTGGCCATGAGGACGTTCTCACCCCGCTGCTTGTCTTTGAGATAGACCGAGCAGACGTCCACCGCCATCGCCAGCTTTACGCGGGCGACGATGATCCGCAGTGCCTGATCCAGGTTCTCGGCACTGGTCACTTCCTGAACGATGCGCCGCAGCGTATCCAGCATCCACTAAGTCTCTGTTGAGCCCCGCGGGGAATATAACCATCGCCGGTTGGGCATTGCCCACCAAGCCTGCCAACCAAGAATGAATCGGCAGAGACACTCGGTGGACAATGCCCAACATGACTGCT
>JALTPW010000111.1 GCA_026999335.1 Chromatiales bacterium | reverse complement strand
CGGCCGCACACCAAGCGAACAAATCGAATATTGGGCTCGGCTAGGACGGGCTATGGAAGACAATCCAGACTTGCTGGCGGGCTTCATCATTGAAACCCTTACCGGCCTCGAAGAAGCAGATTCTGGTCACCTGGAAGCCTATCAGCCCTGAGACGCGAGTATTTTCAATACGAACGAATCAGTAACTCCCCGCTCTTTAAGTTTCCCAAAGAGCCCTTGACAAGATGGTATTGAACGGAAAACGGGATATTTGTAGTACAACACACATATTTCCTTCGGAAATAAGAGTGGTTTGAATAGTAGAAGGTTTAGATAGCGGAGTTATTCGAACCAGCGGCTTCTCTAGTGATCCATGCGGAAAGTTGTGTCACTGTTCGCTTCGTGAGAAGGCGCATTTCTGCGTTGGCAAAACTCGAAATGGAACTCCCATTGCAGCGTTTTGCCGCCTTGATCTGCACCTTCTCACTGTGTGCCTTAGTCACAGAACTTCCCGCATGGATCACTAGTGAGAATTATTCCTCAGTGTGATCGTCTATAGATCATAAATTTATCAGGCCCACCCAGAAGTTGATGGCCAAAGCTAAAAGCAAGGCCATAACCGGTGAGTTACTGGTCTGACAGGGCATTTACTGGAAATACTTCGGTAGATCGCGACTGCCGTGAAGAATGCGCACGATGCGGATACGATCTTCGAAGATGCGGTAAAAGGCTATGTGTGAACCTGAGATGATACTTCGAAGCTCTTCACGGACTTCACCGCGTTCACGCCCCAGATCAGGATTTTCAATTAACTGGGTGAAGCATTCATCAAATGCAGTAATGTAAGAAACGGCCTGATCCAGCCCGAATTCAACTTCTGTATAATCGAAGATATCGCTGATATCCTGATCTGCCTCGGATGATAATTCGTAAAACGTTATATCCTGCGGCATTACGTCCGTCTTTCTTCCAGCTTGGCTTTGAGGATGTCCTGCACATTGCGGGGGCTGACGGGACTATCCCAACCCTTAGCAATCTCTGCTCGCAGCTCTTCAATGATGCGGTGACGGTAGACTTCATGCAAACGAAGTGCATCGCGCACGACTTCACTGGCATTTTGGTAATCACCTTGCTTAACCTGAGAAGCGATATATTCTTGCTGTTTTGTAGTAAAACTTATATTCATGATGTACCTCCATCGTTACATTAACCATATCAGCAATGTCCATATTTGCCAAATATGGACATTGCTGCTGACTGTAAGTCCACAAGAAATGAAACCCTGCACTGGTAAGAATGCAGGGTTGGTGTTTGATTTATCTCTGGGCTTCCGAGAGGTTAGCGGACAAGAGAACAGTGCTAAAGCTGGCAGAGAGGAGATCGAAGATGCTTCTGAGTAACGAAGAACAGACCCGCTACGCGGTGGGTCTCTCTCAGGCACAGTTTGCCACCCTGCTCGGCGTGAGTGTGCGCACCCTGCAGAACTGGGAACAAGGGCGCCGCCAGCCCAGCGGTGCTGCACGAACCCTGCTGAAGATTGCCGAAACCCGCCCTGAGGTATTGCGCGAGCTTGCCGCCTGATCCCTGAAACGCATTAGGTTCTCCGATGGGCGTGGCAGCCGCAACTGCGGGTGTGCCACAGGCTCTCGTAATCGATATTCACGCCGGCATTGAGCAAATAAAATCCAGCACCGTCATGGAATATCGCCTTTGAATCCATCCGTCACGACGAAGGAAGCCTTCTCACGAG
>JALTPW010000110.1 GCA_026999335.1 Chromatiales bacterium | reverse complement strand
GCTTGATGGCCGCAAGGCTACCAGTTTTCCCGGTAGTCTGGATGGCTGCAGCATTGTCGATATGGACTACCGTGAGCAGCCGGTGGTGATCGATGGACGGGTGATCACCTCACGCGGTCCCGGCACGGCGATGGATTTTGCCCTGAGCCTGATTGAACTGCTGGCCGGAAAGGAAAAACGCCGGCAGGTGGAAGCGCCGCTGCAACGGCCCGTCTGACCTGTATTTTTTAACGCGCAAAAACAATTGAACGCGCGGGCACAAAAATCGTGCCCACCCTACCGGAATTGAATTCACGTTGAACCCTGCGCACCGTAGGGTGATGAGATGGTCTCCTCCCCCTTATAAACGGCGTCACAATGCGCCAAGATGGAAAGGTATTAACCACCATCAAAAAGAGAGGAGAAGACCATGAACAAGATTACGACAGTTGGACTGGATTTGGCAAAAAATGTTTTTCATACCCTGTGCTGTGACGCGCGGGGCAAGGTGGTGAAAAAGCGGATGCTCAGGCGAGGACAGGTCATTGCCTTTTTTGCCAATCTGGAGCGGTGCCTGATCGGGATGGAAGCCTGCGCGAGTGCGCATTACTGGGCGCGGCAGCTTAAGGCGCTGGGTCATGAGGTCAGGCTGGTTCCGGCGCAGTATGTAAAAGCCTATGTGCGCGGTAACAAGAATGACTACAACGATGCGCTGGCCATCAGTGAAGCCGTGACACGTCCCCAGATGCGGTTTGTCTCGGTGAAGACGGTGGCGCAACAGGATGTACAGGCGCTGCATCGACTCCGTGAGCGTTGTATACAAATGCGAACCGGTTTATGCAATCAAATCCGGGGATTAGTCGGCGAATATGGTCTGGTTTGTGCTAAAGGCGTGGCAAACTTGCGTCGTCAAATTCCTGTCTGGCTGGAAGATGGCGAGAACGGACTGAGTGATTTTTTTCGCCGTCTGTTGTCACAGAGCTATCAGCAACTGCAGAGGCTGGATGAGCAGATTGATGTTTACACGCAGGAACTGCAGCGACACAGCCAGCAAAATGAGGCCTGCCAACGCTTACAGAGCATACCGGGCTATGGACCGATTGTGGCGAGTGTTTTTTATAGTCAGGTAGGCAGTGGTGAGGCGTATCAGCGAGGTCGAGATGTTGCTGCCTCCCTCGGTTTAGTCCCTCGCCAGCACAGTAGTGGGGGGAAAGATAGCTTGCTGGGAATTAGCAAGCGGGGTGATCGCTACCTGCGTAGTCTGCTGGTTCATGGCGCCCGTGCGGTGGTGAGTCAGGCTGAGAACAAGGACGACAGGCTGAGTCGATGGATTAACCGGATTCGAGCCGAGCGTGGAATGAACAAGGCCACGGTGGCGCTGGCAAACAAAATGGCGCGAATGGGGTGGGCGATATTAGCGAACAAAACTGTTTATCACCCTGCGAGTTAAATCGATGTAGATGTAGATGTAAAGTAAGAACGTTAGGGAAATACCCTGCCAACGATTGCGATGATTTTGTAAACAGTGATGACACAACAGGTTAGACCGGCGTATTGAAAACCTGGAATGCCCACAGGCTAAAAAAGCCGATAGGGTGATAAGGACGATACGCGCGTATTTCATCGAGGCCAGAGGGCAAAAACATCCTCACCAACAGGCCGGATATATGAGAGCAATCCTGTCCCTGCCAGCACCGATACAGAATCTTGCAAAATGGGAGGAGACCATATATGGGCACGGTGTTAGTGCC
>JALTPW010000109.1 GCA_026999335.1 Chromatiales bacterium | reverse complement strand
GCCAAGGCTCGTGCAGCAGTGGAGTTAAGTCGCCGTGAACGCCGGGCTGACCCCACCATCGCGCTTCGCGGTGGACGCGAAGCATCGGACAACCTGATCGGTCTAAGCCTCTCCATTCCGCTGTTTGTGCGCAACAACTTCAGTGCTGAGGTCGATGCCGCTAACGCCGATGCTATTCAGATTGAGCAGAACGCTCATAACCTCTACCGCATCACTCGCGCCCGCTTGATCTCCACCGCTCGGCGCTTCGAGTTGGGGCGTGAGGCCTGGGACGATTGGCAGCAAATCGGGCAAACCAGCCTGGAGAGTCAGACTCAATTATTAGAGCGTTTGTGGCAAGCAGGCGAACTTAGCACAGCGGATTACCTGGTACAGATCAAACAGACACTGGATACCCGCACTGCCGCTGCTGAACTGCGCGGCAGCCTATGGCAGGTCTGGTTCGAATGGCTTGCCGCCAGTGGCAAAACAGAATCCTGGCTGGGGCTGAAAGATTAACGGGAAGATCAAGGGAGCGATTGATTTCATCCCACTGAACATTATTTGGAGAAACAGATCATGAACAAGTTATTAAACCGATTACTCATTCTCTGCCTGCTGGGCGGTGGGTCGGTATTTGCCCCAGTCTATGCCGAAGAAGAGCATGAGGAAGAAGGCGGCATTCCACCCATGACGCTGGAGCAGCGCCAGGCGATGGGTATTCTTACTCAAACCGTCACCGCCCGCTTGCTGGCCGATGAGGTGGTCGCGCCCGCCGAGGTCACCGTCAATCGTTATCGCACCGCCGAGGTGACACCGCGCATCAGCGCCCAGATTATCCACCGCCACGCCCGCATGGGGGAGCAGGTGAAAAGCGGCCAGAGGCTGGTCACTCTCTCCAGCGTCGAGATGGCCGAGGCGCAAGGGCAATTGTTGATCGCTGACAAAGAGTGGCAACGAGTGCAGAAACTGGGTCGCAAGGTGGTGTCGGAAAAACGTTATGTCGCTGCCCAGGTCGATCACCAGCAAGCCTACGCCAAAGTGCTCGCCTTTGGCATGACCGAGATGCAGGTGAAGGTGCTGTTGAAGCAGGGGGATGTCTCCAGGGCAACGGGCACCTTTGACCTGCTCAGCACCCAGGCGGGCACCGTGCTCAGTGATGATTTTGTTATTGGTCGGGTGGTGGAGCCCGGGCAGGTGCTGATGGAAATCAGCGACGAATCCCGCCTCTGGGTGGAAGCCAAGTTGGCGGCGGAGGTGGCTGGCCGTATCGAAATAGGAACGCCCACCCGCGTCAGCAGTGATGGGCAGCAGTGGGCCAGCGGCAAGGTGGTTCAGATCCACCGCCGCATGGATGAGACCACCCGGACACTGGCCGTGCGTATCGAGTTGGATTCAAGTCAGAGTGACCTACGCCCTGGTCAATTCGTCAAAAGCGCCATTGCACTCACTGCGGGCAAGCCGGTAATGGCGGTGCCCAGTGAGGCGGTTGTACTGTTGCAAGGGGAATACGTTGTCTTCAAGCCGGAAGGTGAGGAGATTCATCCCGCACCCGTGGAGCGCGGTGTGACACGCGGCAACTGGACTGAGATCAAGGCGGGCGTAACGTTGGGTGATGAAATCGTGACTCAGGGTGCCTATGTGCTCAAATCGTTGCTGCTGAAATCGATGATCGGCGATTCGGATTAAGGAGCAGGAATCATGTTGAACAATTTGGTTGAAGCCTCCTTACGTTACAAATTTTTGGTGATTGT
>JALTPW010000108.1 GCA_026999335.1 Chromatiales bacterium | reverse complement strand
CCGATGGCGCAAAGGTCGATGTCGCCGCTTTGTCCGCAGAACAGAAAAAGCTGCGCGCCGAGATTCACGGCCTGCTGGATCAGGCTGGACGCGATGTCGAGAAATACCAGTTCAACACCGTGGTTGCTGCGGCGATGAAAATGGTCAATGCACTGGGGCAGGTTGATGCCAGTGACGCCCCGGCGTTCGCCGAGGGTGTCGATTTGCTGTTACGTTTGTTATCGCCAATTGTGCCGCATATTACGCATGATCTGTGGCAGGTGCTGGGGCAGCAGTCGTCGATTCTCGATGCGGCATGGCCGCAGGCGGATGCCGCTGCGCTGGTACGCGATACGATTGAGCTGGTGGTGCAGGTGAATGGCAAGGTGCGCGGCAAGGTGGAAGTGGCTGCCGATGCAGCGAAGGATATCATCGAGCAGACGGCGCTGGCCGATGAAAATGTGCAGCGGTTTATTGAATGGATGGATGTGGCGAAGGTGATTGTGGTGCCGGGACGGTTGGTGAATGTGGTGGTTAAGGAAATGCCAATGAAAAGACTGTTGGCTAAATTAGAGTCAGACTGGAGGAGAGATCCTTCTTTCTCTGGCGTTAAAGCAGATGTTAAAGCATTAGATTGGAGTCAAGCGCCGTATGCGGATATGGAAAGAAAATGTGATTGTGGACGTGATCTTATAGCTGACCCTACAGATGGAATGAGATGCTTCGCTAAAACAAATGATTATTATCGAGCAACTCGTAGTTGTCGTGCTCATGGGTCTAATGGGTTTATACGAATATATGTATCTACCGGGCTAGATATTGCAATGAATAACCCTAGCATTAAAAAAGAGCCTGATCTGCCTGAAGCATATCCGCAAGGGACTCCGGACATCGGCCCGTAGGTTGGCGCTCGCCCAAACTCGCTGCGCTCAGACAAGGGCGAGCTTTTCCCAATGAAGGCTGCGATGCTCGGCTGCATTGAAGGGGAGGTAAACCCTGATGTCTGGTTTTGTAGGGTGGGCATTGCCCACCGAGGGCTTAATGGAGTCCACCATGTGGTGCGGGGTAGCCTGGATCTCGTGTCACTTGTAACCGCCAAGTAAAATCATAATTATGATCACGGCCGCCCACGTTAATGGTTTCACCCTATTCAAACGAATCAGGATGTCCGCAGTAACTTGTTTCTCGTTACACCGCTCTGCGGTGTAACAAGTTGGTTTGGTAGGGTGCGCGCATTGCCCACCAAGGGTTTGCGGGGGGAGACTGCCGTGGTGGGCGATGCCCACCCTACGTAGCGAGTCGCCCGGATGCAACAACGTGGAATCCGGAAGGTATGAGGTACGCGCTTCCCGGATTGCGTTGCACTTCACCCGGGCTACTGGGCTTTTCAATTTCCGTTTGGCCCTCGCTGAGCGCCACAGGATTCATGATACTGCAGAACGCGACCGATGCGGTTCGCAGGCTCACCGGCATCCTACGTCAAGGCCGGTTTCCACGGAACCTGGATCCACACACCCCACCCCGGAAACGTACAATTCCGCCCTATTTTCTCGTTACACCGCTCTGCGGTGTAATGCTGCCGGGGTGGGATCATCTGTCTTGAGCCAACACGGCCGATGCGGTTCGCGGTTGGTTTGGTAGGGTGGGCACTGCCCACCAAGGATTTCGCAGGGACTGTCAATGGTGGGCGGTGCCCACCCTACACGGACTTGGCGCCTTCTTCCGGCCCCGGGGCCAAACACACCACCCCGGAAT
>JALTPW010000107.1 GCA_026999335.1 Chromatiales bacterium | reverse complement strand
TTCGCTGCAGGCCGTGGAAAACGTGTCGGCGGACGTGTTGCTGGTGGACTTAAGTGAGGAAATCGAGTCAGAGATCGAACTCATCGATGGTTTGCTGGAACACAGCACACTGCCGATCCTGTTTAATGACAGTAGCCCCAGTGGTGGCCGTGCCAACGGCCAGTGGGCGAAACGTCTGGCGCTGAAACTGATCGACATGGTGCGTGCGGCCTCGCCACCGCCCGTGCCGAAGGTGGCCGAGGCGCCTGCAGCGTGTGCCGACATGGCCACCTCGCCGCGCGCAGTGTCCCGCCCCACCGGTGCGGCGGAGAACGTCTGGGTACTGGGTGCCTCGCTGGGTGGCCCGCAAGCGCTGCGGGATTTCCTGGCCGCAGTGGATGCCGACCTACCGGTCGCCTTCGTGCTGGCCCAGCACATCGGTGTTAACCATGTGCAGCTGCTGGCGGAACAGCTCAACCGGGTCAGTACATTCCGCGTGCTGCCGGCCAAACTGGGCCATGTACTGCGCCACGGTGAAGTGATTCTTTCCCCGGCGGATCGGCATTTGCAGCTGACCGAAGACGGTTATGTGGCGTTGACGGCGATGCCTGCTGATGCGATCTACTCGCCCAGTATCGACCATGTGATGGCCGCCGTGGCCAAGCGTTATGGCAACCGAGTGGGTGCTATCGTCTTCAGTGGCATGGGTGACGACGGGGCTGAAGGCTGTCTGGCGGTAGCCCGCCAGGGTGGCATCGTGTGGGCACAAGACGTAAAAAGCTGTGTCATCAGCAGCATGCCGGATCAAGCGCGTAAGACCCGTACGGTGACCTACAGTGCCAGTCCGCAGGCCATTGCGCGGCACCTGTGCGAATACTTTCGTAACAGTCATTCGTAACCGTAAATAGTAATCAGACAACGAGAGGACACCCCCCATGTCAGAGGCGGACACCCTGCCCGGTACCACGGTTCGTAGTCAGCTGATTCCCCTGGCGGATATGCACCTGCTGCTGCCCACCACCTGCATTGCGGAGATTGTCGACTGGCGGGAAGCGGAGGCCGTGGACGATGCACCGGCGTGGTGGCTGGGGATATTGGAATGGCGCGGCTTGCGTATTCCATTGCTGTCTTTCGAGGCCGCCAACGGCCGCCCGCCCGGCGAGGTTTCACGTCACGGGCGTATCGCCGTACTGAACGGCATCGGCGGTGACCCCGAGTTGCCTTTCTATGCCCTGCAACTGCAAGGTATTCCACGCCTGGTCCTGGTGGATCAGGCCAGCATCGATACCATCGCCGAGGCGGAAGAATCGTTGCCACTGGTGCTGGAATACGCCACGTTGCAAGGACAGGGTGTATTGATCCCGGATCAGGACAAACTGGAAGTTCTACTCAAGTCCGCCGGCGTCACGGTGTCGAAACAGGATGAACCGTCGCCGGGTACCATGGCCCCGTAGGGTGGGCAAGTTTTTCATGCCCACGCGGAATATGGACTAACAGAAGAAGGGGGGTCATTACTTTTTTCTGTAGGCGTGTCAGCTGGCCGGTCATCATCATCCTGGTAAATCGCTGCCTGTGCCTGCCACGTGGATCGACGGGGTCAAGCTCTGTGCTCCTGCATGCAAGGTTAAGCAACGATTTCTTCCGGTTGGATGTTGGATTTCGAGAGAAGATAGAGCGATTATCGGGTGGCGCACGGCACCGAAACCGAGAGGCAGGTCACGAAAAGAGACTGATGAGCAATTAATTCGAGTCTGACC
>JALTPW010000106.1 GCA_026999335.1 Chromatiales bacterium | reverse complement strand
GTTTTTTGAAGGCGTCTGGGTCAATACGATTCCTTTTCAGGGTGTTGTCGTGCAGGCCGGCGGGGTTGTAAACAACGGCGGGGCGGCCGGTCTTTGCTGAAGCCTGGGTGGCCAGGGCGCCGCCCAGGGAGTGGCCGGTGAAGCTCAGTTTGTCGCCGAAGGCTTTGTTCGCTTTCTTCGCAAGTTCTGCGCCCTGTTCATATTGCTTCGTCTCAAACCCGAATGCCTGTTTGACATTGACCCACATATCCTTGAGGGTCTCGGTGCCCGCATAAGCCAGCACATATTGCCCGCCGCTGTTTTTGTAGAGGCCGGACTTGAGGCCGCTTCTTTTATTGATGAGATCATCGAGTTCAATGTCCGCCGCTTTCAACTCATCGTTGGTCAAGCGCGTCCAGTCGCCAACGGTTTGTTTTTCCGGGTCATAAACGGCTTCGGACAGATCGGCTAACTGGCGCTCCCACTCTTGTTCATTGGCCATGATTATCTCCCGTCCTCAACGGGGATATTACGTTCCCGCAGCCAGTCACGAATTTGTTCCCGCTCTGCTTTGCCTTCGGCCGTCATGATGTCTTCGGACATCATAAAAAGAGATGGCTGAAAGGTATCGCCTCGGCCATCACGGGCCGTAGGATCAGCTCCGGCCGCCAGCAGATCCAGTACACGCTCATAGCTGTCGGTCGATGCCGCATAATGTAAGATGGTGTCTCCCAAGCCACCTTCCCTGACAGGGTTTCTCCTCGCATTGGGATCGGCACCGGCGGCCAGCAGGGCCTCGAACTGTTCTTCCTCACCGATGGCATCCCAAAGTGCTGACCTGCCTCCCTTGCCGCGCAAATTGGGATCCACGCCCTGTTCGAGCAGCAGGGTCAGATAACTCGGGTCGTTGGCCGAGGCGGCCCAGTGCAAAATCGTATCACCTTCATCATCACCCACCGCCGGATCAGCTCCGGTCTCCAGCAAGGCCACCAGGCCTTTTTTGCTGCGGTTGAGCATGGCCCAGATCAGCAGGTTATAGCCCTCTTTTTCAGTCCGGGCGTTGGGATCCACCCCCTCGGCAATCAGCGCCTTGATCTGTTTGGTCTTGCCTTTCTGAACCGCCTTGGCCAGTTTGATGACAGCTTCATCCGTATAAACCGCACTTGCGTCCACCATGGTCTTTCCTCCAAAATTAAAATTCGATTCCTTGCAGGCCGCTACAGCGATTAACATCACGCCCAGTGCCAGCCATTTGATAATATCGGGCCATCGCTTGTGTTGCATTTTTCAACTCCCTTCTGAATATTCCGTTTTCGCCGGCGGCATCGGGCCGATCCGCGACGACCTTGGCCAGGCCGACAATGGCGGCGCCGGCCGGGCCGATCAGCGTACCGGTCAGCACGTTGGCCGCAACGGTGGTTGATGGCTTCATCTCAAGTTCCTGCACGGTATCCAGCGCCTCGCCCTTGACCACCACGCGCGTGACCAAACCGGCGTCGGCCTGTTTTTTGAAGGCGTCTGGGTCTATGTCACTCCTTTCCAGGGTGTTGTCGTGCAGGCCGGCGGGGTTGTAAACAATGGCGGGGCGGCCGGTGATGGCGGAAGCCTGGGTGGCCAGGGCGCCGCCCAGAGAGTGGCCGGTGAAGCTCAGTTTGTCACCGAAGACATCAACTGCCTTTTCTGCAAGTTCTGCGCCCTGTTCATATTGCTTCGTGTCAAAGCCGAATGCCTGTTTGGCATTGACCCACATATCCTTGA
>JALTPW010000105.1 GCA_026999335.1 Chromatiales bacterium | reverse complement strand
TCGTGGTAGCTTTGCCCAATCCTGCTTAATTGTGTCCTTCGGGATGGGGGGTTATGGCAAACCCCTGCCACAGAACGTGAACAAGGCCCGCAACAGGAAATCATTGTGCACGGCAACCCGGCTGACAGACATGCAGGGCCGTAGGTGTAGGAGCGGGCCATGCCCGCGAAAAACAGGCTCAGCCCAGAGAATCTTGTTCACCACGGGGGTGCACAGAGATCATGAATATGGTTTGTTTTTCTCCGTGTACCTCTGTGTCCTTTGTGGTGAGAAATTTTCGCGGGCATGGCCTGCTCCTACGCCCAATCGGTTTCTCCGCCTCAGCTCGTGGCAAAACTCTTCGTGGTAGCTTTGCCCAATCCTGCTTAATTGTGTCCTTCGGGATGGGGGGTTATGGCAAACCTCTGCCACAGAACGTGAACAAGGCCCGCAACAGGAAATCATTGTGCACGGCAACCCGGCTGACAGACATGCAGGGCCGTAGGTGTAGGAGCGGGCCATGCCCGCGAAAAACAGGCTCAGCCCAGAGAATCTTGTTCACCACGGGGGTGCACAGAGATCATGAATATGGTTTGTTTTTCTCCGTGTACCTCTGTGTCCTTTGTGGTGAGAAATTTTCGCGGGCATGGCCTGCTCCTACGCCCAATCGGTTTCTCCGCCTCAGCTCGTGGCAAAACTCTTCGTGGTAGCTTTGCCCAATCCTGCTTAATTGTGTCCTTCGGGATGGGGGGTTATGGCAAACCCCTGCCACAGAACGTGAACAAGGCCCGCAACAGGAAATCATTGTGCACGGCAACCCGGCTGGCGGCGACCACGCCCTTCACGCTGCGCCGGGAAATCTTTACCCGATTACCGTGGATGTCGCTTTTGTTGTCGCCAATCTTGCGCAGAGTCAGCTCGGCCATGCCAATGGCGAGAAAACAGAAACTGCGGATGCCCGCCTCGCGGGCGGGGATCAGCAGGGTATATTCCAGCGCCTGTTTGAGGCAACCGTGGGCGATGGCGATCAGCTCGTCGATGCCCTTTTCAAATCCAGTATCACTCTGCCCCGGCGCCATGTCGGCAAGGTCGAACTCATGCCGCGAAAAGGTTTCCTGTGGCAACCAGCAGGCGCCGCGTTCATGGTCATCCCAGATATCCTTGAGGATGTTGGTCATTTGTAGGCCCTGACCAAAGGCGATGGACAACCGCTGCATTTCCGCGCAATTCCTGGCAATTTCCGGCGAGTAGGCGCAGAACAGCCGGGTCAGCATTTCACCAACCACGCCAGCCACGTAATAGCAGTATTTTTCCATGTCGGTGAGACTCGCCAACCCGGCATGGGTATCCAGTTCCTGATAATAGACCATGCCTTCGGCCATTACGCGGACGCAGGTCACCAGTGCTTCGCGCTGTGGTTCATCGAAACCGTGGGTGATCTTTATAACCTCTGGGGTGAGCTGAACCAGTTCATGCTCGGCCGGGATAGTGGTCGTTGAGAGTAAGCCTGACAGGGATCGCGCAAAAGACTCGACATCCGCTTCGCCAGCCACCGCGGCCGTAAACAGGCGGGAGTAGTGGCGTTTTTGCGTCGCATCCAGCGCCGGGTCGTCTTCAATGGTGTCGACAATGCGGCACAGCAGGTAGCCATTGGAGACCACCCGGCAGAGTTCGGCGGGCAATTGCGGAATTGTCAGTGCAAAGGTACGGGAAACACCCAGTAACAGGTAATCCTGTAATTCATCCGTCGATTTGAAAGTTTTCGGCGCTTCGTTGCGCAGGCGGGGGGGCTGTTTGGCGATAACGGCGTCTGGCGGCATGCGTATGGGATTTCTCGAAGGGTTGCGGAGTGGATCAGCTTATTCGTCTTCATGACACAGCAGCCATTCTAACCGGATTGTCCATATTTCTCATTTATCGCATTTTTTTATTTTCCATTAACTTGGTCAAAACCACCCTCTTTAGACGGTGACTTTGATGTTCATGTTTTGACGCATGCGCACTGATGACGGTGCACGGTTGATGACGTTAGCCATCAGCACTGAATGCGCTAACCCACCTACTTTAGTCGGTGGTAGTTTAACTCATTTTTATCTCATGCGTGGCACCGCGTCAGTCATCGGCGGTCGGGCATGTCCGGTCTTTTTTCATTGCGGTTTGGACAACGACTCTACAACCCGCCCCGATAACAACAATCACTTAATGCCCGCGCGGCTCAAGTAGGCAGCTGTCATGGTATCCATACTGGCCACATGCCCCTGAAACCACTCGGGCCAGTGCACAAAAACATAGTCTGCCAAGGCGTTAAGATCTCCTGTGGTCTGCCAGGCCTTGCAGGCCAGCTCCAGCCTGGTCAGCACCAGGGTATGTTCATGGCTGTGTACGCCATAGGCCGCAAAACCGGCCTCTTCCATGAGCCGGTTTTCGTGTGCGAAATGTCTGCGGGTGTGTTCAACCCATTCATCCAGTTTTGCATGCAGCGCTTTGCTATCCAGTTCACCGCCTTGCCCCGTCTTGATCAGATACCCGATCTGATTGACCAACTCGACCTCTTCGTGGTGTTTGGTATTCATGGATGCTACGGCGATAGGGGGTATTTTAGTGGGATCGATGACGCAATGATCACTCATATGCTGCACTATCCTTCGCTATCAAAGGGAGAAAAAATAAGGATGCCTGATATTCATCAAGGTTAAAAAAATAAGCCTAGAGGAATGCACAGGTAATCCCCTTGACCCTGATCAAGGGAAAAATTTACAAGCCTGCATGTGATGTCTGTGCCCCTTTTGTCGTAGCGCTATTGCAGGGGATCTTTATGGGTGGACGATGAGCTGGGTTTCTGCCTCAACACGATCAACTGACCCTGCCAGCGGACTTCCCCGTTTTTCAGCAAACGGACACTCTCCCGTCGAACCGACTTGAATGACAGGCCCTGCAATGTCGGCTGCAGACGGCGCAAGGCCGCATCGTAGTCCTGTCGGGTTTGCGGATAGCTGATCAGAGGCAGTTGCCGTAATTCCAGCTCGGCGACGGTACCCACCCAGAGCGGCACGTCACCCGGCTGCAAACGGTATGCGCTTGCCCACAAGCGGATGACCAGCGGCAGACTCCCATCCTCGCCATCATAGACCATTTGCAGTGATTCAAAGCGTCCCTGTTGCAGGCGCGGCAGCAGGGGCAGCGCAGATAATTCCGCTGCAGGCTGCAGCCAATGCAAGGCCGTGCGCCAGCTCAGTGTCGTGGGTATTCGCCAACCCCGTGCCTGCAATTCGGCCTTCACGTTCTGCAAATTCCCGGCCCACTGCAGGGTGAGCGGCTGTTCACGCTCGCCACCCAAATCCAAACGATAGGCCGGAATGCGTTGCCAATCCTCGCGCCACCAGGTCTCGGCAGGGAGTCGCTGGATCCCCTGCTGGATCGCATAACGTTGCAGATCCGCCTCCAGATGACTGCCCACATGCCATAGCCCGGAAGCAGCAAGAACGGCCAGACATACTGCGGTCAGTCCCGAGGTTGCGTTGGGTTCCCGCCGGTGACGGCGCAGCGCGATTCTGGACAGTGCCACCCAGGCCAGACCCATGGCGAGCCCCGCCAGTACATCGGAGACCCAGTGAGCCCCCAGATAGAGACGGGAAAAGGCGATGCCGGCAATCAGCACGCCACTCATGACATAAGGAACCCAGCGCCAACGAAGCGAAAACTCCCGCGCACTGCTCACCGCCAGATAACCATAGATAATGACGCTCATGGTGGCGTGACCGGAAGGAAAACTGAATGCCTCCCAACCGGGATACAGCACGCTCGGGCGAACCACCCCGAGACTGACCTTGAGGACAATGACCGCCAGTTTGCCGAAGGCCACGGCGGCCAGCCAATAGGCGGCTTCCTGGGTGCGTCCCCGCCACCACAACCAGCCCAGCGCTGCCAGCAACACTGGCATCGTCACCTGCGCATCACCCAAGGCGCTAAATATGACCATTACGTGATCTGTCAGTGGGTTACGGATATTTTGCAGAAATTGGTTTATGCCAAGATCGAGCTGTTGCAGAGTACTTTGACCCAGCACGTTGACCAACATGAAGAGGAACAGCCAGGCGCCACCGGCCAGCAGCACCAGCCAGGCCAGCAGTGAGCGCGACACCGGCCGATGGGGATCCACCAGGCCCGCGACCAGCCAACCCAGATAGCGATGCCGGGCCGCCCAGAGCATTGCCGCATGCACCCAGCGCTGGGCATGTGGCTGAAGATGTCGGTACAACCAGCGAATGCACCAGGCCAGCAGCCACACCGATACCAGCAACAGCACGATAAGCAACGCCAATCGTCCAGCCACTTCACCCGCCAACGCGAGAGAGGCACCAAAAGCGATGCCCGGCAGCAGATAGAGTGGCGCCCAGACAAAGGCCGAGAGCACGTTGACGAAATAAAACCGCCCGGGAGGCATATCCAGCATCCCTGCCACCACTGGAATCACCGGCCGGATGGGGCCGATGAAGCGCCCCAGCAATACACTCTTGCCACCGTGACGCTGGAAGAAGACCTCACCTTTTTCCAGCCAGGCCGGATGCCGGCAAAAGGGCCAGAGCGCGCGGATCTGCTGATGAAAATGCCGTCCCAACCAATAGCTGAAACCATCGCCAGCAATGGCCCCCAGCACAGCCCAGGCATAGATTGGCCAAAATTCCAGCAAACCCAAGGCAATCAGTGCACCGATGCCGAACATGATAAAGGCACCCGGCACCAGCAGCCCGACGCCAGCAAGCGATTCGGCAAAGGCCAGCAGGGCAACGAAAATACCGGCCAGATGCGGGTGGCTGGCCACCCATTGCAAGAGTTGATCGATAAGTTGTGCCATGCTTACTGGACTCTATGCTTCATCATGTTTGTCTAATCGCGGGTAAGGAACCCTGATATTTCATGGATTTGCATAAAAGATCGTGCAGGGCATGGGTTTCACAGGGCTCTGGTTTGACAGGGCTCTGGTTTGACAAAAAGTCTCGAAGAAGTTTCGCATCCAATACACTTGTGCCGCTCGCGGGACAGGCGCTATCGGTGATGTCGAGCAAGATTATGCATAACTTCATGCAATATCCGCGCTAAAGTCCCTGAGACTTGATGCCGAGTGTAGAAGAACCTTTCGCTGCCTTCTAAGCAATTTCAACCCTTTAACGGTAACCTACAATACCCATGAATAATCCCTGCACCTATATCATTTTTGGCGCAACCGGCAATCTTTCACGCCTGAAACTGATGCCCGCCCTGTATCACCTGGATGCGGAAAATCGCCTGCCCACCGGCAGTAAGATCATCGCCATCGGCCGGCGCTCCATGAACCAGGAGGAATGGCAGAGCGAACTGCACGATATGATTTCCAGCAAGGCCCGCGGGGGTCTGGATGAAGATCTGTTCAAGCGTTTCTGTGCCCGCATGTGCTATTTCGAAGGTGATCTCAACCAGGACAATATCTACGAACAGATTCGCGCCACCGTGGATGAAAACGAAGACTATCCCAGCAATGCAGCCTTTTACATGGCCTTGCAACCCGCCCAGTTTGGCACTGTCATCGAAAAACTCGCCGACTGTAATGTCTTCGCAGAGACTCACGGCTGGCGCCGCATCATCATCGAAAAGCCCTTTGGCTATGACCAGGAAAGCGCCCAGATGCTGGAGACACGCATCCATAAATTCATGCGCGAGGATCAGGTCTATCGCATCGACCATTACCTGGGCAAGGGCACGGTGCAAAATATTCTGGTGTTCCGCTTCGCCAATGTGATGATGGAGCC
>JALTPW010000104.1 GCA_026999335.1 Chromatiales bacterium | reverse complement strand
AGATGCTGGAGACACGCATCCATAAATTCATGCGCGAGGATCAGGTCTATCGCATCGACCATTACCTGGGCAAGGGCACGGTGCAAAATATTCTGGTGTTCCGCTTCGCCAATGTGATGATGGAGCCACTCTGGAATCGAAATTACATCGACCATGTGCAGATCACCCATTCCGAAACCCTGGGCGTCGCTGGCCGTGGCGGTTATTACGACGGCTCCGGTGCACTGCGTGACATGATCCAAAGCCACCTGATGCAGCTGCTGACCCTGGTTGCCATGGAACCGCCGGCGGCCATGGATGCGGAGTCCCTGCGCGACGAAAAGGTCAAAGTGCTCAAATCTATCCGCCCGATCCCGCAGAGCGCCGTACATGCTCATGCCTTCCGCGCCCAGTACAGTACCGGAATGATCGACGGCAAATCGGTGCCGGGCTATCTTGAAGAAGAAGACATCCCAGCCAACAGCAGTACCGAAACCTATGCCGCACTCAAGCTCTACATCGACAACTGGCGCTGGCGCGGTGTACCGTTTTTCCTGCGCACCGGCAAGCGTATGGCAGAGAGCCGATCCGCCATTTCCATCCGCCTCAAGCAGCCACCGCAACACTTGTTCCGCGACACGCCGGTCGAGAAGATGAAACCGGACTGGGTGCTGCTCGGCATCCAGCCCAGTGAGTGCCTGCGCATCGAAATGCAGGTCAAGGAGCCGGGACCGACCATGCACACCCGCACCATCAGCCTGGATGCCAGCCTGCGCGGCGAGGATGAAAACAACTACGACGCCTATGAGGATTTACTGATGGACGTGATTCAAGGTGACCAGAGCCAGTTTTTGCGCTTCGATGAGGTCAACGGTGCCTGGCAGGTGGTTGACCCCATCCTGCGTGTCTGGGCCATGGAGCGGGATTACATTCCTACCTATCCCGCCGGTACCTGGGGGCCCCGGGCAACACGGCGTCTCTTCGAGAAGGAAGACCAGTTTTGGCGCCATTCACTACTGCCAAACGACGAAGATGAATAATATCTGAAGCCGGAAATTAAGGTGGAGGCAGGGAAAAATAGATTTATTTTATAGCAAAATCAATTAATTACTTGATTTTTCGGCTTGAATTTGGGGGCTAAGCAATACACCCGTTAACCTGCTGGCTATTGCCTACTGCCCTACGCAAGCGCTAAGCTTGTGGAAGAGAGAGATACCTCTTCCAGGAGTAAATCGTGAACGTACAGGTCTTACAAGACAACCCCTTCGAACCCACCGTCTTCATCGTCGATGACGACGACGGTGTGCGTGACGCCCTGCAAATTCTACTCGAATCCATGGGCATTCAAGTCGCTACCTTTGAGAGCGTACAGACCTTTCTGGACGCTTATGACCCCATCAGGCCTGGCTGCTTGGTACTGGATGTACGCCTACCGCGTTTCAGCGGCCTGGAACTGCAGGAGCACCTCAGCCGCCAGAGCGTGAATATCCCCATCATCTTTATCTCCGGCCACGGCAACGTTCCCATGGCAGTACGCACCATGAAGGCCGGGGCAGTGGATTTTCTGGAAAAACCCTTTGATGACCAGATGCTGCTGGATAGCATCCAGCGTGCTATCGAGTTGGATCGTCGGGCGCGGGAGGACGGTGAATGGCGGGCACAGATCAGTGACCGACTGGATAGCCTCTCACGGCGTGAGCAGGAGGTGCTCCATCTGCTGATCCGCGGCAATCCTAACAAGGTTATCGCCCACGAAATGAATC
>JALTPW010000103.1 GCA_026999335.1 Chromatiales bacterium | reverse complement strand
CGAGGAGCTGGGCGATGCCGCCACTTATCCCGGCCTGTCCGCCTTCAAGCGTGCCTGATGGTGTAAGTGATGAAAACCATCATTGCCGCCCTTGTCGTGCTGTTTGTACTGTTGCAGTACAAACTCTGGTTCGGTGAGGGCAGCATGATGGAGGTCTGGAAACTGGATCGCGCCATTGCCGTGCAGGGCGCGGAAAACGCGCAATTACTCGAACGTAACCAGGCCCTGGCGGCGGAAGTCGCCGATCTCAAGGAGGGCGTCGATGCCATCGAAGAACGCGCCCGCCGCGAACTGGGCATGATCAAAGAGGGAGAGACCTTTTTTCAGATGGTCGATTGAATATTTCAGGGAATTTTTGCAATGATTTAAACCACAGCCATGGATATCGTGATACGAAACGCACGGCGGAATGAGGCCTCTGAATTGAGTGGGCTTGCCATGCGCTCCAAAGCATATTGGGGTTATTCACGTGAATTCATGGACGCATGTCGCGAAGAACTGTCTGTCCCGCAAAGTCATCTGGAAAATAACCGGTTTTGCTATGTGGTCGCAGAACATCATGGTGTCATCGCTGGCTACTACGCCCTCGAACGCTTGTCCGCAACAGAGTTTGAGTTGGAAGCGCTATTTGTAGAGCCAAGGCACATAGGTTCGGGCATAGGTCGGGCATTGATCACACACGCAAAAAAACGTGCCGAAACCGCTGGTGGGTGTACTCTGGTCATACAGGGAGACCCCAATGCCGAGAATTTTTATCGGGCGGCAGGCGGCAAGCTTACGGGCAGGCGGGAATCTGCGAGCATTCCCGGCCGCTTTCTACCAATATTCAAAATTTGTTTGGCCGGAGATCCTGTCATGTGCAAGATGTTGCCTGGAAGAACTCCACCACGGTGACTGACTCCCCGGACATTTTCGCCAATCCTCGCTGCTGGGCCGTTGTTCCGGCCGCCGGCGTCGGTGCCCGCATGCAGGCCGAGCGGCCCAAGCAATACCTGCCCCTGCTGGGACGATGCGTCATCGAGCATACCCTGCAACGCCTGTTGGCCCATCCATGCATTGGCGGCGGTGTGGTCGCTATTTCCAGTGATGACGATTGGTGGTCCGAAGTCAGGATCGAAACGGACAAACCCTTGTGGCTCGCCGAAGGTGGTGACGAGCGCTGTCATTCCGTGTTGAATGCGCTGCAGATACTCTCTGCCCAGGCGGCTGAGCAGGACTGGGTGCTGGTGCACGATGCCGCGCGTCCCTGTCTGCGCAGCGAAGACATGGATGAGTTGATTCGGCACTGTGAAGCGCATCCGGTGGGTGGTTTGCTGGCGGTGCCGGTAAAGGACACCCTCAAGCGTGCAGATGTTGCACGGAATGTGCGGGAGACCCTGGATCGCAACCAGCTCTGGCACGCGCAGACCCCGCAGATGTTTCGTCTTGGCCCGTTACGTGATGCTTTACAACAGGCAATAGCGGCCAATGTCCTCGTTACCGACGAAGCCTCCGCCATGGAGCGGGCCGGGCATGCCCCCCTGTTGGTGGAAGGCCACGCCGACAACATCAAAATCACCCATCCCGAAGACCTGGCCTTGGCCGAGCTGTATCTGAAATATCTTCTGTAGGTTCCTCGAAAGCGTAGGAGCGGGCCATGCCCGCGATCATCGGTGGGAAAACCATCAACCTATGGGAACTACTTCAGCTGTGAAAAAAGTTGGTTTTATTCGCGACTGAAGTCGTTCTTACAACCTCCAAAA
>JALTPW010000102.1 GCA_026999335.1 Chromatiales bacterium | reverse complement strand
GGGAATGACGGTATTTTTGCCCTTGAGTCAGTGCCATCCTGGTCTGTCCCTACTTACTCTCGGACTCAACTGTGGGAACCTTAGCAAGTAGCCTGGGTTGAGCCTGCGAAACCCGGGGAAGATAGTACGATAAGCTCCCGAATTTTATTCAATATAATCAATGCCTTAAATGGAGTTCGACGCAAATATGGGTCAAGGTAAGCGCCATTCGTGTTTGACTTCATTTTCAGCAGTCTGGCCAAATAATTTCCCTCTGCGACGACAAGCACAACATTCACTGGGCAGTCATCACATTCCGTCCGAGTTCTGAAAACAAATACCAGTGTGAATAACATATAATTGTTAGTGGTTTTTGCATAGTGCATCATTATGGTCTATAGGTTTCAGGGTACTAACAAAGACGGAGAGCCTCCATGTCGACTCACTATACCCCAGTCCCGCTGCATCCCATTGATGCTGGCACCCCCTATGATCGTCCCGGGTTGCCAGCCAGCGGGAAAATTGACAAGGATTCCCCGGCATTCCAGGTGATGACCGATCTGAGAAAGGTTGTTGCGGTCACCACCGGGCCGGATGTCAATATCGACACCGCCAATCAGCAGATGATGAGCAGCGAGGTACGCCTGCTGCTGGTAACGAATGAACGGGGTCAGGTCATCGGTTTGATCACTGCCAACGATATTCTCGGTGAGCGGCCCATGAAACACCTGCAGCGGACGGGTGGCAAACATGTGGATATTCTGGTTCGGCACATTATGACGCCCAGGGAGCGGTTGGAGGCATTGGATATAAAAGATGTAGCCCATGCCAGAGTGGGTGACATTGTCGCAACCCTGATCAATGTTGGGAGACAACATGCGCTAGTAATATCCATCATTCCAGGCGGGGAGCAATCCATTTGCGGCATTTTTTCCAGCACTCAAATCGGTCGACAACTGGAGGAATCCATAGAAATAAGTGATAAAGCCAAAACGTTTGCTGAGATAGAAGCGGTACTGTCGAAAGGATAGGGGATTCAGCCCTCCTTTCATCATGTCAGTCTCCAGTCAAATAAACCAAGCTATCTCACTGCGCGAAAGCGAGGTATTGCACGCATGGTACTGATTTAATCTTAAGAGACTTGGAATACCGTCATTCCCGCGTAGGCGGGAATCCAGGATGGACGGAATTTCGAGCACTCTGGCCATTCATTTCAAACTCAGCATCTTCAAGCCGACGCTGGTAAGGTTCGGAGCCGTATAATCGGTTAGAGATAATCAGTACCCGACCACCGTTTCGGTCACTTTTTTAATCTCTTTCCTGATTCTCACCAGGGCCTGTTCCCGTTTATTCGGCCAGTCCTCGCGCAAGGTTATCGCCCCGAATCACCTTTCTATCTCCGGATGGCTCTTCAACCGATCCGCGTAGGTAGGGGCCATTTTATTAGGGTTTGCCCCGGTTTGTGCAAATCTCGATTAAGTACATACACCGTAGCCTTAAGTGTTATCCACATTCCCAAAAAACGTGAAACTTTAGTCAAATGAATACACTTGGTTTTATTTACAGGCACTACGTGCGCCGTAATGCCCACATGAAATAGGCACCACCCAGAAGTGAAGCAACACCCGGAACAGTTTGTACTCCGGCATTTCTATCTTCATATAGCGTTCATTGACGATACTGGCCAGCCGCCGTAGCGGTTCACCGAAGATTATTTTTATTTTCCATTAACTTGGTCAAAACCACCGTCTTTAGACGGTGAC
>JALTPW010000101.1 GCA_026999335.1 Chromatiales bacterium | reverse complement strand
TTGAGGATAATGAGTGGCCTGGCTGGAGTCGTGTGCGGGAGGTCACAGGCACGGGTAATGCTGGCACGATAAACAATCATCTGAAAGTGCTTAAGGCGGAAACTGATTTGCTAGCACAAGCTGACTTACTACCGGAAGAGTTGCAAAAACAGATTGAGGGGTTTGCCGATCAGCTCAAAAAAGGGATTCTTGGCTACTGGCAGAGCATGAATACGGTACTGGATGAAAGAATAACCGTATTCAATACTGAACTAATGACTTCAAAAGATCAGCTAGAATCTTCAAACCGAGAAATTGCAACGCTACAGCAAGATAAAGCTGCCCTCGAAGAAGCACAAGAAACGTACAAAAATCATATTCAAGGGCTGAACCTAAAAATTGAAGAATTAACCAGTGAAACCAAGGTGTTGGATACAAAAGCTCAAGGTCAAGAACAGTTGATAGCTGAGCTTAAAGAGAGAAATCAAGAGAGCCTTACACTGAGACAAAGGTTTGAAAACGAACGTAACGCTCTTATGGATAAGTCAGAAAAACTGAGTAAAGACTGGTCAGAAAAAGAAAATAATCTTAATTCCCTTATGCAAGAGCTGCGTGATGATCTTCAAAGCAAGGATCACCAGGTCGTTTCATTAACAGAATCGCTTCGAGATGCAGATCAAAAACTGAAAGACGAACAACACACATTTCGCAAAGAAAGAGAGCGACTAGAAAAAAAGGTAACCGAGCTGTCGGAACAGCTTGAACGTGTACGTCAGGACTATACAAATGAGTCGAGTAAACATCTTGAGGTGTTGACAGACCTCAAGCACGAACAGAATACTTCAAAGGCATACCTGCAACAGATCACAGATCTCAAGTCGGATAACGCTCATTTGAGATCCCAGGCAGAGACTCTAACTTCTGCAATAACAGAGTTTGCATCTAAAAAGGCCACCGCGACAGAGGGGAGCTAACTTACAAGTCCGCAATTATGCACTTTTGACTGGCAAAGTCCCCAATTAGCTACTTTTGGCTGGAGAGTAAAATCATCAAAACCCCCGTTTACGCACTTTTGCCTATAGGTTTACACACTTTTGGCTGTTTTTTTAGCTACTTTTGGTTGGGCTCACGGCTCACGCGGGTCACGCCGTTATCGTCGATAACCTCATCTACCTCCCTTTATCAATTTAACATAATATACATTATGCGCACTAGCGTGACAGTAAGGCGGAAGATGGGGGTTTTGGTGTAAGCATTTGTTTTTAATGGTTAATCGGTAACTACAGCCACCCTGCACGGTTCACACAACTCTGCAGGTGAGACAAATGGCCAAGATTTACGGTGTGGTTTCGACCAAGGGCGGTCTCGTTGACATGGGTCAGAGCGTATAGAACCAAAGATTCTCAAACTATCGCCAACGTACTACGGAAACGTTTATTCCCATGATATCGGTCTACAAGAAGGCGGCCGCCAGACGGCTGCCCGTCCATGTTTCTTTGCCCTGGTGGTTGTTTGACCACCGACCTTGCGTAACGCTCGTCCGACGGCAAAACCGATAATCGCACGGGGTATAAAAAGAAATGCTTGCCCGCAAGGACCGCGTTTCAATTCCAGCGCATCAAAAATTTCTCGTATGAACCGATCCATATCGGGAAAACTGGTGCCGCGTATATATTCGTTCGCGAACGAACCACCCGTGCTGGCCACCAAATCGGGGGCCTTGAGACCCGTAATCATCCCATTATTACCGCCGACTCTCCCGGCGACATGGCGCGCAGCGACTCGATGAGGGCGGATGAATGTGTGTAGAGGTATAGTCGTTTATGTCACTGTAGTCATGGCAGGTGGAAAAATCATGGCAACAATGGAGACGTCGGGGCTGTCTTCAGCAACGCATTGAGTGACGCATTATTAGCTTGAAAAGAACACTAGTCTCTGGCCTGTTTTTCCATATGTTCCAGGCTGGTGTGGCGCACGTCCTTGCCCTTCACCAGATAGATAATGTACTCGCTGATATTGCAGGCATGGTCACCCATGCGCTCCAGGGCGCGAGCTGACCACATGACGTCCAGGGTGCGTTTTACGTTGCGCGGATCTTCCATCATGAAGGTGATCATCTGGCGCATGATGGCTTCGTATTCCGCATCAACCTTGATGTCTTCCTGGGCCACCGCAACGGCCGCTTCGGTATCCATGCGCGCAAAGGCATCCAAGGCATTGTGCAGCATCTTACGAACTTGCGTGCCCAGATGCTCTAGCTCACTGTACTGGTTCTTCGGCCGTTCCATTTCGGCCAGGTGAATGGCCATGCGGCCGATACGCTCGGCTTGGTCACCGATACGTTCGAGATCGGTGATAGTCTTGATCACCGCAATGATTAAGCGCAGGTCGCCGGCCGCTGGTTGCCGACGGGCGAGCACCTGCACCGATTCTTCGTCAATGGCCACTTCCAGCGCATTGACCTGGTAGTCACGGCTGATCACCCTTTCCGCCAGTTCGACATCGGCATTCACCAGGGCCGTGATCGCGTTCTCGATCTGCTCTTCAACCAAGCCACCCATGGCGAGCACCTTGTTGCGAACGTCTTCCAGTTCTTCGTTGAACTGGCGCGAAATATGATGGCTGAGGCTGGTCTTATTCATTTTTTCTCCTTAAGGGCGCAAGCGACTAATAGAAGTGCCCCTTAACCGTAACGTCCAGTGATATAGTCTTCCGTCTGTTTTTCCCGGGGGTTGGTAAACAGGGTCTTGGTATCACCAAACTCAATCAGCTTGCCCATGTACATAAAGGCCGTGTAATCGGAAACACGCGCCGCTTGCTGCATGTTGTGGGTCACGATAACAATCGTGTATTTGTCTTTCAATTGGTAAATAAGTTCTTCGATTTTCAGGGTCGAAATGGGATCCAGCGCCGAGGCCGGCTCATCCAGCAATAAGACTTCGGGCTCGATGGCAATAGCACGGGCAATCACCACGCGCTGTTGCTGACCGCCGGACAGGCCCAGCGCGCTTTCGTGCAGACGATCCTTGACCTCCTCCCACAACGCCGCGCCCTTGAGTGCCTTCTCCACCACGGCGTCAATACGCCGCCGATCCTTGATGCCCTGTAGACGCAGGCCATAGGCGACGTTTTCATAAATGGTTTTCGGAAACGGGTTGGGTTTCTGAAAAACCATACCGACACGGCGACGCAGATCCGCCACATTGACGGACTTGTCGTAAATATCCTGCCCATCCAGCAGGATTTCTCCATCGACACGCACGCTGTCGACCAGGTCATTCATGCGATTGATGCAGCGCAGCAGGGTGGATTTTCCGCAACCACTGGGGCCGATATAGGCTGTTACGCGCTTTTTTGGAATCATCATGTCGATGCCGTGTAACGCCTGTTTTTCGCCGTAAAACAAATTCAGGTGTTTGATCTCAAGACAGGCGGCCTCATCCGCCAGCCGGTTCGTCGCCGAACCGCGACCGAGGCTGTCCATATCTATGGCATGGGTCGGTGTTGTACTGCTACTCATCGTCAGTGCTCTCTTTTGTCGCTGCCTTAATTTTCGAGGGCGCGATATTTTTCACGCAGTCGATTGCGGATGGCAATGGCCGCCAAATTCAATACCACGATCACCAATACCAGCAGCAGTGCGGTGGCGTAAACCAGCGGGCGTGCGGCCTCGACATTGGGACTCTGAAAACCGACATCATAAATATGAAAACCCAGGTGCATGAATTTACGGTCGAGATGCAGGAAGGGGTAATTGCCATCCAGTGGTAAAGACGGCGCCAGCTTGACCACCCCCACCAGCATCAAGGGCGCCACTTCACCGGCGGCACGCGCAATGGCCAGGATCAAGCCCGTCATGATGGCCGGACTAGCCATAGGCAATACCGTGCGCCACAGGGTCTCGGCCTTGGTGGCGCCCAACGCGAGACTGCCTTCGCGGATCGCCTTGGGAATGCGTGACAGGCCCTCTTCCGTGGCCACGATCACCACCGGCACCGTCAACAGGGCCAGCGTCAGCGAAGCCCACATAATGCCCGGGGTGCCGAAGGTCGGCGCCGGCGCGGCCTCGGGAAAAAACAGTTGATCGATATTGCCACCGAGGAAATAGACAAAAAAGCCCAGACCAAATACACCATAGACAATGGAGGGCACACCGGCAAGATTGTTCACTGCGATGCGGATCAGACGTGTCAGCGGGCCCTGTTTGGCGTACTCACGCAGGTAAACGGCGGCCACCACACCAAACGGCACCACCATGATGGACATGATGATCACCATCATCACGGTACCAAAGATGGCCGGAAAAATACCGCCTTCAGTATTCGCTTCACGGGGATCGTCGCTGAGGAATTCACCCACCTTGGCAAAGTAGAAGCCCAGCTTGTCCAACAGCGACATGGCGTTGGGACGATAAACGTGTACCACCTTGGCCAGGGGAATCTCCACCTCACGGCCATCGGCGCTGCGCAGGATCATGCTGTCGCGATTAATTTTCTGATACAGCCCGGTCAGGCGCTGCTGCAAGATGGTGTATTCGGCCTGCAGTTCAGCGCGCTCTTTTTCCAGTTTGGCGAGCTTGACGGGATCATTGTCATTGTTCAGCTCCAGGCCGCGTCTTGCGAGACGGATCCGCTCCATCCCGTAGTTGATGGCGCCGATCTCGGACTTTT
This sequence comes from Chromatiales bacterium, assembly GCA_026999335.1. Taxonomy (GTDB): domain Bacteria; phylum Pseudomonadota; class Gammaproteobacteria; order SZUA-152; family SZUA-152; genus DRQN01. The sequence continues at coordinate 1,124 of JALTPW010000101.1, read as the reverse complement.
CCAGGCTGTGGATCTCGGCTTGGATATTGCCGGCCCGGGAAAGCCGTTCCTGCAAGGCCAGCCAGGCCGCATCACCCTCCGCCACCGTAACCCCGGCCTGTTTGACGGTCTGCAGATAACCATAAAAATTGCCCCACTCCAGGCGCTCCACGGTGAGCAGGTCTTCCGGTGTCCGTAAATCGCGCATATTGGGCCCGATCACCCAGCGGAAATCCTGGCCGTAGATGTCACGATTGCCGATTTTGAGCAGATAGCGTGTAACCAGTTCGTCACCATCAATCTCGATGCCTGCATCACGCAGGCGAGCGGGGGTTACCGCCTTTTCATCGTGAATCTCGCCAATCAGGATCGGCGTTTTGCCGTCCTGTTCCTGATAGTGGAATTCGAGGATATCACCCGGCCAAAAATGACCCAGACCTCGCGCAGCGATCAGCAACAGCAGGCCAAACACCAGAATCATGCTGATGCTCACCGCAGAGGCGGTGAACCAGATCCAGGGTTTTCCTGTTTGAAACCAGTGTCGAATCATTTTACGGCACTCATTTTAAACCCGGGTTACAGTGAACTGTACTTGTTACGCAGATTCTGGCGCACCAGTTCAGCCAACGTATTGAAGATAAAGGTAAAGGCAAACAGCACCAGCGCGGCGAGGAAAAGTACCCGGTAGTGAGTGCTGTCCACTTCCGCTTCTGGCATTTCTACGGCGATATTGGCCGACAGAGTACGCATGCCCTGAAATACGCTGAAGTCCATCACCGGGGTATTGCCGGTGGCCATCAGCACGATCATGGTTTCGCCCACAGCACGGCCCATGCCAATCATGACTGCGGAAAAAATACCCGGGCTGGCGGTGAGAATGACCACCCGCAGCAGGGTCTGCCACGGCGTGGCGCCCAGTGCCAGCGAACCCAGGGTCAGATGCTTGGGCACGCTGAAAATGGCGTCTTCAGCAATGGAAAAAATGGTCGGAATGACGGCAAAACCCATCGCTAGGCCCACCACCAGCGAGTTGCGCTGGTCGAAATCCACACCCATTTCATTCGACAGCCAGGCACGCATGTCACCGCTAAAAAAGGCGTATTCCATGGGCGCACTCAATGACATGGAGAGCCAGCCCAGCAGCA
>JALTPW010000100.1 GCA_026999335.1 Chromatiales bacterium | reverse complement strand
ATTCATTCTCGATCAAATCCATAATGATTGCTTCTCGCACTCCTGCATTTCTTGCAGCCTCCGAGAATCTTTCTGCGTTGATTTTTTGAATCTCAAACAAATCTTCTGCGACTATGGCCAAATTAGCCCCATCACCGTTTTTCGTTAATTTAAAGAGAATATTCAGAGCATCATCATTTGTTTTACTATAATACGCGAGTTGTTTGTATATCGGACTGGCAACCGAGATCCAGTTTGAATCATTCCTCATGAGAACACCCATACTGTCTTTGGAGCTATTGATAAAAGCTGTTATATACTGTTCTTCCTGCGTCCTTTTGGCCAACAAATATTCGTAATAATACTTTCTGTTTTTATTTTTTTCTTTCTCATAGTCTTTTTTTATTTTTTCAATATCATTTTCTGACAAATATATATTTGACAAAATAATGAACGCAGTTGCTGATTCTTTATTATCACCATCACCAGTATGCTTATAAATGTCACCCACTAAGCCTCTACTACAACCGGCAGCATTAAAAATAACGAATATCAATAAGAATAATAATTTTTGCTTCATTTTTACGCCATGCTGGTTATTAGAGCTGACGCACCTATCGGCGGCACTCAAGCACAGGCCAGAGAGCCGAAACTCTGTAATGTCTTCACTTGCGCCTTGAGCCGGTCGACGAAAATATCGATCTCCTCGCGCAGCGTATCCTTGCCCAGGCTGGCACGTATCGCGGCGCTGGCCAGGGTTCGATCCACGCCCATGGCCAACAGCACATGACTGGGATCGACGTCGCCGCTGCCACAGGCGGAGCCACTGGCCACCGCCAGCCCGGCCTGATCGAGGGTAGCGATCAGGGTCTCGCCATCGATGCCGGGGATGGCGAAATAGGTGGTGTTCGGCAGGCGCTCCGCCGCCGCACCAAACAGCACCATCTTCGGCATTTCCATTCGCAAACGTTGCTCCAGATGCCGCTGCAGTGTGCGCATGTGTGTATGCCGTTGTTCCAGCTCGGCCAGCGCCAACTCCGCCGCCTGACCAAAACCGACAATGGCGGCGACGTTTTCGGTGCCGGCGCGGCGGCCCTTCTCCTGCCCACCACCGTGTAACAGCGGCTCGATATCCAGCGCCTTGTCGACGATCAACGCGCCGGCGCCCTTGGGGCCGTAAATCTTGTGCGCCGACAGGCTCATCAAATGGGCGCCGCTGGCGGCAAAATCAACCGGCAGCTTGCCCACCGCCTGTACGGCATCGACCAGCAACACCGTACCTGCCTCGCGAATCGCCGCCGCCTCACCGGCGACGTCGAACAGCACGCCGGTCTCGTTGTTGGCCATCATCAGTGCCAGCAAGGCCGGGCGGTGATTCAATACGGCCTGCAATGAATCACCATCCAGCCGGCCACTGTCATCCAGCGCCACCTGCTCCCATTGCCAGCCCTGACGCACCAGGGCCTGCGCCGGATCCATCACCGAGGCATGTTCGGCGGCGCTCAGTGCCAGCAGACCCGGGGCACGGCGCATGGCCACACCCTTGAGGGCCAGATTGTTGGCCTCGGTGCCACCGCTGGTAAAGATCACCTGCGAAGGGTGCGCATCGACCAGCGCCGCCACCTGCTCGCGGGCCGTATCCAGTGCCGTACGCGCGCGACGGCCCGACTGGTGGACACTGGACGGATTGCCGTATTCCTCGCGCAGATACGGCAACATGGCCTGCAATACGCGCTCGTCGAGCGCGGTGGTCGCATTGTGATCCA
>JALTPW010000099.1 GCA_026999335.1 Chromatiales bacterium | reverse complement strand
TCAAGGCAAGAAAAACACCCACGGTGGTGCCTCGGGCAATAATCGGCGTCGCCAGAACGGACTTTGTCTTATAGCCGGTTTTATCATCCCATGCTCGTGAAACCCGAATCTCGGGATCAAGCGCCTTGAGTTCGTTTTCATTGTAAGCGTGATTGACACAGAGTGTCCTGCCGGTTAGAAAGCAGCAGCCTGTCAACGTGTGTTTGTTAACCGGTAAACGCACTTCGTCTCTTCCCTGGGCAACCCGCGAGGCCAGTTCTCCGGCCTGTTTATCAAAAATAAATAATGTGCAGCGGTCTGCAAGCAAATAATCCCGAATATCTTCAACCAGCTTATCCAGGATAAGCCTCCGGTCTTTTGTTTCGATGATGCTATCGATGAAATTAAAAAAACATTCGCTGTTTTTGATGAATTCTTTCACTTGGACAACCTCTCGTGCTCAAAACATTTTATTGCTGCCCCATTAACTTTACATCGGCATACAAGATGCCGGGACAAGCCTGGCATAGGCTTTTTGGCCTGCTATCCAGCACATCGCTGGAGTTACTGGATTCCGGCCTGTACTGAAATGACGATGTGGAGTTAACGCGGCAGCAGTGATTCCATTTGGGTGTTGACGGTTTGCTCGCTTACCGACGGCTTGTTTCTGGCTTTTTTTGCTGGCCGGTTTGGCCTAGCCCTTTTCCCTTTCCAAAGACGTAATTTTGTCAGGCGATAGCGGTGTTTTTTGGCGGATTCATCGGCCATGTCATACCAGGCGGCTCCCCAGTTGCTGTCGATGCAGCCGTGCTGCTGAAACATGGGGGGTGCCATGCCGACCATGCGCCAATCCACCAGTTTTATCTGCCACGACTCCGGGGGCGTGTGCGACAGCAGTGAGAATTCATCCATCAAAGTGTCCTTGACCAGAGAAAGAAGGAACGGCGGCATGCTGTCTTCTTCTGCCGCAACCAACATGACGGAATAGAAGCCATATTTTTTCCTGGTCAACAAGGAAATAAATCGCATGACGCCACGCTTGCGCATCTTGATGCCTTCGACATTGACAAATACCTGAAAGACACGCAGTTGTGCATGTGCTTTGCCATGGGTGGCAGGATTCGGCGTGAAGGTTATGACTTTTTCATTACTCAATTCAGGCCACCCAGATAGTTGGCTATCAGCAATAAATCGTCATCACTGAGATCCTTGACAATATCGCGCATAATAGAATGACTGCTGCGCCGGCCTGATTTGAAGGCTTCGATTTGTGCCAATGTATATTCTGTGGGTTGGCCGACCACCGCTGGCAAGATGCCTTGACCCTTGCCGGTCAATCCATGGCAGCGAGCGCAGTCTTGCAGATAAAGCGTCTGGCCTTTTTCCAGATCGGCACGTTGTTGCAGCGTCATGACCTTGGGTCTGGAAAATGCCGGCTTGAGTTTTTGTTGACTGTAGAAGACGGCGAGATCCGCCATGTCGTCCGTCGTCATGTCTGCGACGATGCCTTCCATCATGTCATCTTTACGCACGCCATCCTTGAAGGCCTGGAGTTGCATGTAGGTGTAGTTGGCACCGAGTTCGGCAAGACTTGGAAACATGGCCGCTGGCGTATTGCCATCTTCACCATGACATCCCGCACAGCTCTCGGATTTTTCCTTGCCGGCACTGGCATTACCCTGCTGTGCCTTGGTGGGTTTGCCATTCCAGGCGGTGGGTACGGAAAGATTGTGAGTCAGGTTCTGATGACATTGCACACAAGTCAG
>JALTPW010000098.1 GCA_026999335.1 Chromatiales bacterium | reverse complement strand
GCGGCGGCAAGGGAAGATCTTCAGGACGTCCCTTACCTTGCAGTATCTCGGGTAGTCGTGCCAGCGACAATACTGGCCGTGGCTGCCAGCCTGCCGCGAGAAAAGCGCGCTTCAGACAACCTTCATCTCTCGCCACAAAAGCAAGGGAAAGCGGAATCAGATCTTTCCCCAGTGCGCTCTGCGTGAAAACCGGGAGGTGCTGTTTCAGATAAGCTACTGGATCACCGGAAACGGATTGTATAGCGACGGTCCTGGGTGTGACGAAACGGGGATGATATGTTGCTGCAAAGGCCACGTATCCGGCCAAAGCGGTAATGGAAAAAATGATGACTGCTCTTCGGCATCTCTTGCCCATCATGTTTTCCTGGGAGAGCTTGGCGCTGCTTATGAGCCACTCGTTCACACTAACACCCACAATCAACCACATGGCGCCGACCAGGTATCCACCCAGAACATCACTCAGATAGTGCACGCCAAGAACCAGACGGCTAAGCCCAATGAGCAACACGATGATTATCGTGGCGAAGAGGAGATTGACACGACTCCGCCAGCTTGTGGACTGCCGGATCAACAGGTAGCCGAAGAATCCATACAGTGCAACCGCGATGGCGGCATGGCCACTGGGAAAGGCGTAGGAGTGTTCGACCAACACCGCCTCAAGCGGACGGGGGCGATGGAAGGCCAGTTTGCCCAGCAGCGTAAACAGGACGCCGCCGCTGACGGAGACGAGTAAACCCGCTAGCATCCAGCCTCGGCGGCAATACAGCAGTGTCAGAGAGATGAGGAGCACGACTGACAATACAATCTGCCATACGCCTAGTTCCGTGACCCAGATGGCCCCCTGTATCACGGCCGGTGTGCGCAGAACCGCGATCATCTGTGCCAGACTGTGGTCGATTGCGACAATGGGGTCCTTTGCCAGCAGGTCCTCGACAATTCCGCCAAACAATCCCAGCGCATACGTGAAAGCGATCACCGCGAATGTCAATGGCAGGCCGGAGAAGCAGCGTCGATCCAGGCGGGCGGAGAGAAAGGTGAACAAGCGTGGGTGGCGTTTTACCAGCTCGATGATTTCCGGATTGGTAGCAATGGCGGTTTTTATCGAGTGCCAGAGCGAGACAACAAGGCGAAGGCAGGACTGGCCATGTCGCAGGAGCAGGTGCTTGAGCCACAACAGCAGCAAGGAGAACAGCAGAAGGAATGCGATCAAGAGGCCGGTGCGAGTCAACCAGAGTTGGGCGAGACTGAGGGAACGGGCAAACAGATAGCCAGCTCCCAGCCACTGCACTGCCCAGCCAAAGGCCCCAAGGATATTCCAGAACATGAAGCTGCGGCGGCGCATATTGAGTGAGCCGGCCACGAAAGGGATCAGCTCCTTCAGAGTAGGCACGAAGCGGCCGAGAAATACACTGCGAGCCCCGTGCTCCTCGAAAAACCGGTGAGCGCGAACATAGCCATCCTGGCTGATGAAGCGATTGCCCGATCGGAGCCAGCGTTGTCCGAAATGCTGGCCGAGCCAAAAGTTTAGATTATCTCCCAGTATGGCGCCCACTGCGGCAAACCAGATCAGATCACCGAAGTCGAGATAGCCCGCGGCGGCGAATGCTCCGAGCAACAGAATCAGCGTGGAGCCTGGCAGGAGCAGACCCACAATCAGCGCCGTCTCCAGAAAGGCGGCGAAAAAGGCCACCCAGTAGCCAAGGTAGCTGAAGTGTTCCAGCGACGGCAGCAACACCTGACTGACCTGTTCAAAAAGTGTCAATTCGGGCCATCCTTCTCCGGGACCACTTCCAAAGTTCGCCGACCAGTAGTACCGGCAGGGCGAGCGCGAAGATGATGCCCCAGTCTGCCCACCCAAGTGGGACGGTGTGCAGTGCATCCTGCAGGAAGGGCACATACACCGCGCATACCTGCAGGCCGATGGTCACGCCCAGGGCCAGCAGAAGCCAAGGATTGCGGAAGAAACCCACCGCCGGCAGCGGCTCGCGCAGGGCGCGGTAGTTGAACACGTTCATCTTCTCCAGCACGATGATACCGGTGAAGGCCACGGTCTGGGCGAGCAGGATCTCCGCCTCGCTTCCCTCGCGGATGTAGTGGTGGAACAGCCACAGGGTGGCGAGACCGATATAGCTGCCCAGCAGGGCGATCGTGAGGATGCCGCTACGGTCGAGGATAGGCTCGCGGGCGGCACGGGGTGGGCGCTGCATGATGCCCTTTTCTGCTGGTTCCATGCCCAGGGCGACAGCGGTCATGCCGTCGGTGACCAGGTTCATCCACAGGATCTGCACTGGTAGCAGGATCAGGGGCCCGCCGAGCAGGATGTTGACCAGGATGGCCAACACTTCGCCGGTGTTGGATGAGAGCAGGTAGCGCACGAACTTCTGGATGTTGTCGTACTGGCGACGGCCCTCTTCGACGGCGCCGATGATGGAGGCGAAGTTGTCGTCGGTGAGGATCATGTCCGCCGCGCCCTTGGCCACGTCGGTGCCGCGCTTGCCCATGGCGATGCCGATGTCGGCCTTCTTCAGCGCCGGGGCGTCGTTGACGCCGTCGCCGGTCATGCCCACCACGTGACCCAGTCGTTGCAGCAGGCCGACGATGCGCAGTTTGTTCTCCGGCGTGGTACGCGCAAACAGTACGTCCCTGTCGCGCAGGATGGCGAGCAGAGCTTCATCGTCCAGGTTCTTCAGGTCGTTGCCGGTCAGGGTCCGCTCCACCGGCAGGCCGATGCGCCGGGCGATGGCCAGCGCAGTGGCGCTGGCGTCGCCGGTGATCAGGAGGGTGCGGATACCGGCTTGGTGGGCGATGCGGATGGCCTGCGGCACCTCCGGACGTGGTGGATCGATGATGCCTACCACGCCGAGTAGGGTCAGCTCCCGCTCCACCGCATCGGCATCGAAAGAGATGTCTGCCGGTAGCCGGCGACGGGCCAGGGCCAGGGTGCGCAGGCCCTCCTCGGCCATGCGGGTGCAGGCCTCGGTGGCCGCCGTGCGGTCGGCCTCCAGCAGGGGGCGCTCACGGTCGCCGTCGACGATACGTGTGCAACGTGCGAGGATCACCTCCGGCGCGCCCTTCACGTGGGCGAGCAGCCCCTTGTCTGTTTTTTCTATGACAGTCATCCGTTTGCGCATGGAATTGAATGAGAATTCGCTAACCATGCGTGTTTTAACCTGCGGATTCAGCGAGGCCTTGCGGGCGGCCACCACCAGTGCCGCCTCGGTGGGCTCGCCGAGCTGGTGCCAGCCTTGCTCATCCTTCTCCAGATGTGCGTGGTTGCACAGCAGGCCCGTCTCCAGCAGGGCCAGTAGATCGGGGCGCTGGCGGTGGTCGATCCTCTCCCCCTCCACCTCGAAGTGGCCTGCCGGGTCGTAACCGACGCCGGTGACTTGGACCTCGCCCGCGGGCAACCAGATCCTGCGCACGGTCATCTCGTTGCGAGTCAGGGTGCCGGTCTTGTCGGTACAGATCACCGTCGCTGCGCCCAGGGTCTCGGCCGCCTGGAGGCGTCTGAGCAGGACGCGGCGGCGCACCATGGCACGCACCCCAAGGGCCAGGGCGATGGTGACCACCGCCGGCAGCCCTTCGGGTACCACCGCCACGGCCAGGGATACGCCGGTGAGGAACATCTCCAGCAGCGGCTTGCCCAGCAACCACCCGGCCACGGCCACCAGCACGGCGATGGCCACGGAGTAGATGCCCAGCTGCCGGCCCAGGGTCGCCAGTTTGTGCTGCAGGGGGGTGCGTTCCCCGCCCACGGTCTGGGTGAGGTGGGCGATGCGGCCGAACTCGGTACCCATGCCTGTGGCCACCACCACGCCGCGGCCGCGGCCGTTGGTCACTGCGGTACCCATCCAGGCGATGTCGTGACGCGCTGCGAGAGGGGTATCTGTCGTGACTGGTACAGTGTCCTTCAGCGCCGGCACGGACTCGCCGGTCAGCGCCGATTCATCCACCTTGAGATTGATGGCCTCCAGCAGGCGCAAGTCGGCTGGCACGCGGTTGCCGGTCTCCAGCAGCACCAGGTCGCCGGGCACCAGCTCACGGGCATCGATCTCCTGCTCGTGACCGTCGCGGATCACCTTGCAGCGGGGTGCCAACATGCTCTGCAGGGCGGTCAGTGCCTGCTCCGCCTTCCATTCCTGAACGAAACCGAGGATGCCGTTGAGCAGCACGATGGCAAGGATGGTAACGGCGTCGCCCACCGCGCCGATGGTGAAGGCGATGGCGGCGGCAATCAGCAGGATGCCGATCAGCACGTCCACGAACTGCCGCGCCAGCACCGCGTACCACGGTGTCCTGCGTGTCGAGCGCAGTGTATTACGGCCAAACTCCTGCTGCCGCCTCTGGACGTCCTGGCCGCTCAAGCCGGTGTCGGGCCGTGCGTCGAGCGCAGCCACCACTTCAGCGGCCGTCATCGCATGCCATGGGGTGGGGACAATCGTCGGCATCGTGCCTCCGGGTCGATATTTTCGTGCAGTAACTACTTAATGATATGCAATCTTCGACGGGTGAGTGGTGAAACTTGCCGAATGGTAAACCGGCGTATCGGCCAGGTTGATATAAACTGGTATCAGTGAGGCGACTATGCCTCGATCCAGCAGGTACACCTGCCCTGAGCGCGGTGATATCGGGGCTGGATCTCTCCTTTGTCTTGATCCAGCTTCCGTGGCACTGTATGGACCAGGCACCGAAAGTTTACAGCGGGAAAGCGGATGACGATGCAAAGCAGAACCTCTACAAGGGATGCATCCTGTCGGCGGGAAGCGGATCCGTGGCGGGAAACGGTATGGCGATTCTCCTTGTTGCTTCTTTTCCTGTTGTCCGTGCCGGCGGTCGCCGTGGAGCCTCACACGGCCGCTGCGAAGTTTGGCCAATGGCGGGCCAGTGACACCGCACTGGCGCAGGTACGTGCCCGCCAACAGGCCGGGCTGAGTCTGCCTTTCGCCGGTCGTATTACCGCAGTCGAGGTGGAGCCCGGTGCCCGTGTCGAAGCCGATGCCCCTTTGCTCAGGTTCGATGCCCCACGGCTGCGGCAGCATCTGGCCGCCTGGCAGCAGACGTTGCGGGAAGTGAAACTGGCGCAGAAACGGCTTACGGTCCTGCGGCAAAGCGAGTCCCAACATACCATTACACGGCGTGAACTGATTGCCGGGGAGCTGGCGGTGGCACAGGCGCAGGGCAGGGCGCAGATGGCGTGGGAGACGCTGGCTGCTGATCTCGATCTGCTGCACGTTCGGGCCGAGGCGAAAAAGCTCGCCGTACAGCTCGACAGGCGTGGCCTGCCGGCGGTGGCGCAGACCCTGGCCATTCTGCGGGCGCCTTTTGCCGGTCTGGTGGTTGAGCGTCAGGCGGCGCTTGGCGAGCAGATAACTGCTGGTCAGCCCGTACTCGAGCTGGAGTCGCTGGAAATCGTATACCTGGATGTCGGGATCCCGCAAGACAAGCTGCCGTCCTGGCAGGGCGGTGAGACCCGCTGGCAGATCGGGGCGAAACAGGGCCGGGCCGATCCTCTGGATGGAACCGCACGCTACGATGCCGGCAGCGGGCTGTGGCTGCTGCGTTATCGGGCAGTGAATCCCGATGGTCTGTTGCAGGACGGCGCCTGGGTCGAAGTGAGACACCTCAGCACGCCGAGAGAGGTGATCTGGGTACCGGCGGCCGCCGTGGCGGCACGAAACGGCAAGAGCTGGTGCATCGTGCGGCGCGGCGATCACCTGGAACCGGTGGAGGTGCAGGCCGGTCCCGAGGAGAACGGCCGTATCCCCATCCTGTCCGGTCTCTCTGCTG
>JALTPW010000097.1 GCA_026999335.1 Chromatiales bacterium | reverse complement strand
GGGCCGACCGTGAACCAGGTTCCGCGGTTTTTTGTACAACCGGCCAAGCCAATAAGGCCGATACTAAAATCACATTTTCCGGAATCTCTTGAAATTTCATGCTGCTCGCAGCGACGACATAATCCAGTTACCCATGACTCAAACCTGAATCCGAGGGTTCATGACGGACTTATGAAAAACCGATGACAGGTATAGTGAAGCAAAAAATGAAGCAAAAACAGCAACCACACACGCCCATGATGCAGCAGTTTCTGCGCATCAAGGCCGATTTTCCGGACACCCTGCTGTTCTACCGCATGGGCGATTTCTACGAACTGTTCTTCGACGATGCGCGCAAGGCCGCGCGCCTGCTGGACATCACCCTCACCGCACGCGGCAAGTCCAATGGCGAGCCCATCCCCATGGCCGGCATCCCCTACCACGCCGCCGACGGTTATCTCGCCAAACTGGTGCGCCTGGGTGAGTCCGTCGCCATCTGTGAACAGGTCGGCGACCCGGCCAAGAGCAAGGGGCCGGTGGAACGCAAGGTCATGCGCATCGTCACCCCCGGCACGGTCACCGACGAGGCGCTGCTGGAGGAACGCCGTGACAGTCTCGTGGTTGCCGTCACCGGCGAGCAAGGCCGCTACGGCATCGCCGCACTGGATGTCAGCAGCGGTCGTTTTTCGGTATTTGAGGTGGAAGGCCATGAGGCCCTGAATGGCGAGATCGAACGCCTCAACCCGGCCGAGCTGCTGGTCGATGAAGACGCCACCGTGCCCATCGACGGCGAACGCAGCGGCCTGCGCCAGCAGGCCCCGTGGCACTTCGAGCTGGACACCGCCCTGCGCCTGTTGACCCAGCAGTTCGGCACCCGCGACCTGTCCGGCTTCGGCTGCGATGGCCTGAATCTGGCCATCGCCAGCGCCGGCTGTGCACTGCAATATGTCAAGGATACCCAGCGTACCGCCCTGCCGCATATCCGCGCCCTGCACGTAGAGCGACGCGAAGACAGCATCGTGCTGGACGCCGCCAGCCGGCGCAATCTGGAGCTGGAAAACAACCTCAGCGGTGGCCGCGAACACACCCTCGCCTGGGTCATGGATCACACCAGCACGCCCATGGGCAGCCGCCTGCTGCGACGCTGGATCAACCGCCCCCTGGCCGATCACACACCGCTGCGCCAGCGCCATCAGGCCGTCGCGGTACTGCTGGAGCAACGGCACTTCGAAGACCTCCAGGAAACCCTGCGCGGTATCGGCGATGTCGAGCGCATCCTCGCCCGCATCGCCATTCGCAGCGCACGGCCGCGTGACTTCACCCAGCTGCGCACCACCCTCGGCCGCCTGCCCGGCCTGCGCAGCACACTCACCGACATTTTCACCGGCCAGGACTGCCACACGCTGGAAGGCATCGATGCACGCATTGGCGAATACCCCGAACTGCACCAATTGCTCGTCCGCGCCATCATCGAAGAGCCACCGGTACTGATCCGCGACGGCGGCGTCATCGCCCCCGACTTCGACGAAGAACTGGACGAATTGCGCTCGATCAAACAAGACGCCGGCCAATTCCTGTTAGACCTGGAAACCCGCGAGCGCGAGCGCACCGGTATCAGTGCCCTGAAAGTCGCCTATAACCGCGTGCACGGTTATTACATCGAAATCAGCCGTATCCACGCCGACAAGGTGCCCGCCGACTATGTCCGCCGACAGACCCTGAAAGGTGCGGAACGCTACATCACGCCGGAACTCAAAGCCTTCGAGGACAAGGC
>JALTPW010000096.1 GCA_026999335.1 Chromatiales bacterium | reverse complement strand
CTCTGGGAGTCAGCTCAATGGTTTTGCTGGCCGGATGCTGATTGATTCGCTGCAACACATCCACCAGATACGTGTGGGGGTTAATACCGTGCAGTTTGCAGGTCACCAACAGGCATGGAGTTTGCCAAAACATTTTGGGCGCCAAGTGGGCCTTGTCAAGTATTACTTGATGATTTCTCACATTATTTTGCTATTTTTTTGCGGGATAATGCGTATTGATATTTCCATATAATGGGTTGTTCGTTGCACAGCGCCGCTCTCGTTACGCCTCAAGAGCAAAATTAGGTAGGGCTACGTTATTTTGGCCGGACACCGATGCGTCGGAGGTAAGAATAATAGGCTATTGTGAAAATGAGAATTACGTCTTAGTTTGAACGGTTACGTTGTACGGGTGCGATCTACGCATTACCGAGGCCGTGCGTTTGCGGGTGCAGGATATCGATTACGGGTATAAGCAGGTCACAGTGCGCAACGGTAATAAGGATCGGGTAACGCCCCCAATCGCGTAAGCCTGACTTTCCAGTGCCAGCAGCAGAAGCGGGTTAATTGGTCATATGCCTCACGGCTGCTCACGACCACGCTGTCGATCTGCTGCATACGCATACTTACTATAAGAAAAATGTGTATATGCGCATCAGGAGAACCCCGTGAACCCACGCTTAAAAACGGCTCCCCAGCCCGATAATGTCTTGTGCAAGGCCCTACTCAATGCCCAAGCCGAACTGGGTGCGACTATTGGCCTGAATCGCAGCTCGATTTTCCGTCTCAAAAGCCGTGGCAAGCATTAGTAATCGCCATGGATATCTCGTACCTCGCATCATTTAGACTTGATGATGTCATTCAACTCAAAATCACTGATTATGACAAAATGAGCTCAGAGTCCACGAAAGAAAAACGGATTGGAAGGCACGAGTAGACATGACACCAGAACTACAAACAACGCTAATGCGAGCGAACAGGTTACGCCGACAAAAAAACACATTTAGCGCCATCACAACCCGCAGTGGAACACCTTATTAGCAACACTGGCTTTAAGAGTTCCTGACAGGGCATGATGCGCACGGCTCTCTTGCGGAGAGTGTCATCAGAGAGCGGTTCACCTTCCACGATATCCGAGCCAAACACGCGACCGACAAACATGAACAAGGATTATATACTCAGTTGGCGCCTGGCCATGTCGACCCAGGACAAACTGCAGCTTACATAAGAAGCCGTAAAGGCCGAAAGATCGACACGTTGAAGACAACAATCGCAGAAGTCGACCCGGATTTTGTAGAAGAAGGTGACCCGTAAGTCATTGAAAATATGGTCGGGGCGAGAGGATTTGAACCTCCGACCACCTGCACCCCATGCAGGTGCGCTACCAGGCTGCGCTACGCCCCGAAACAGACATTTTGGATAAACCGAACCGCCATTGCAGCGATTCAGAGCGGCGTATTCTACTTCAGCCGGCCGCAGATAGGAAACGGTTTTTTCTACGGATTTAGCGCTTGAGAAGCTCGAGCAGATCTTCCAGTTCACTGGCCATCTGGCGGATGATCTGCTTGCTGTGATTGACGTCTTCCTTGGCATCACCACCATCCAGTTTCTGGCGCGCGCCACCAATGGTAAAACCGTGTTCATAGAGCAGGCTGCGAATCTGGCGAATCATGAGCACGTCATGACGCTGGTAGTAACGACGATTGCCGCGACGCTTGACGGGCTTCAGTTGGGGAAACTCTTGCTCCCAATAACGCAACACATGGGGCTTGAC
>JALTPW010000095.1 GCA_026999335.1 Chromatiales bacterium | reverse complement strand
TCAGCCGGAAATGAAGGAACAGAAATGATGATCTGGGCGTTGGTGCATGGCTTTGCAGGGATTTTACGGAAATGCCGGATCCGGCCCGATAGTCACTTGCTCAAAAACATTCGCTTTGAGGACATCCTGCCCCACCTCGATTGCACATGAAGCGACTGGGCACTACCACCTTGTCGTTGTACTCCATCCGGTTGTGTTGAACGGGATCGCCAGTCGCCGCTGCCGCAGGAGTGGGTGAAAACCCTGGCCGGCAAACAATGATGGCGCGAGAAGTCTACGAGATGAATTCTGCGAATCAGGATGTATCTGGATACATTCGGATACAATGTTGGGGCAAGTGGCTATTTTATTTTGCGCCAGGATGTCAGAGTATGTGTGCATGCAAATGGGCTGGTTGAGGCGGAGAGTTGATGTCAGTAGAGCAGATGGACGGCGGCGATGGAAATTTTTTTGTTGCCGCACGTGGCTGGCGGTACCCGGCCTGGAAGGAGAGTTTCTATCCCGAGGGTCTGCCGGTAGACTGGCAGCTGTCCTACTATAGCAACGAATTCCGTGCCGTGGTGGTGCCGGCGGAAGAATGGGCGAAGGCCGATATACGGGAAGTGGCACGCTGGCAGGAAGACACCGATAAGGCGTTCCGGTTTTTTTTCGAAGTGGTCGATCTGCGAAATAACTGGATGGATTTCCAGGCAGTGGTGGCCTTACTGGCGGGGCAGATTGGCGGCATCCTGTTGCGGCCGACGCACTGTGACAGTGATCTGACACAACTGGAATTGTCTTTGCAGCGGGCGCGACAGCTGGCGCCGGTAACGGTGATCCTGCCGCCGGGGTTGACACTCAGCGATGCGGGACAGCACAGGTTGCTGGATTACGGTGTTGTCCCAGCCTGGAGTGCCGGCCAGGGGGCGCCGTGCTGGAGGCCTGGCCTACTGGCGCTGGCACGCGCTGACGCCACTGTGCGCACACTGCGCCAGTGGCGTGAAGTGGTGGAAAACTGCCTGAGTTTCGGTGCCGGCAATGGCACTGTCCTATTAATGATAGAAGGAGAGGCCCCGGACATCGAGGCCTTGCGAATGACGATGACGATTGCCGACATGCTGTCCGCCGCCGAGGTGTTGCGTTGAGCGCAGAACCCGTGAATTCGCAACAACGCACAATGCCTGAAGCCTGGGTGCGTATCCGTGGCCTGCGTTATACGCGTGGCGAACAGGTCATCTTCGACGGTGTCGACATGGACATCCCGCGAGGCCGATTGACCGCCATCATGGGGCCCAGCGGTACCGGCAAGACCACCCTGCTGCGTCTCATCGGCGGCCAGTTGCACGCCGATGCCGGTACGGTCGAGGTGGCCGGGCAGAACGTCGCCTCCCTGCATAGCAAGGCACTGTACCGCCTGCGCAAACGCATGGGCATGTTGTTTCAGAATGGCGCTCTGCTCACGGATCTGTCGGTGTTCGACAATGTCGCTTTTCCGCTGCGCGAGCACACCCGTCTGCCGGAGCGCATGATCCGTGATCTGGTACTGATGAAGCTGCATGCGGTGGGCCTGCGCGGCGCGCGCGAGCTGATGCCGGCGCAGCTCTCCGGCGGCATGGCGCGGCGCGTGGCGCTGGCGCGGGCCATCGCCCTGGATCCAGAGATGGTGCTGTTCGATGAGCCGTTTACCGGCCAGGATCCCATTTCGCTGGGTGTGCTAGTCACCCTGTTACGCAGCTTAACCGATGCGCTGGGACTGACGTCAGTGGTGGTGTCGC
>JALTPW010000094.1 GCA_026999335.1 Chromatiales bacterium | reverse complement strand
AAAGCATGCGAATAAGCTCCTTAAGAAGGCATTCAGGAATATCAGCGATATTTCGATGTTGCCGAAGGTGTATAAGTTTATTCGTAGCGAAGATGATAAAACGAAAAAACTTGTTTTTAATACGGTGACGCGTGTTCTTAAGCCTAAGCGTAAATACGTGAGGGATGGTGGTACGCTGAGGCGCAAGGATATCGAGGTGTTTTCAGATGCAAGCCTTATTAGAGGTTTGCTGGATAATATTTCTGAGTCAAAGGCGCGCAGCTCTCTACTGATGATCGAAGAGCCTGTATTGCAGTACCTGCCAGAATATAGCGGTAAATACGCCATTAAGTTGGAATCAAAGATAATCCGAGCCATTCAAAAACGTAAGAAAAAATATCCGCAAAGCACATGGTATAGCGCTACCGGTGATGGTGGTGTTATCAGTTTGGGGCTTCTGTATTAATCAATGTGCATGTGGCCGATGTGCGTCAGCTCTCTGGCGCTTGCGGCGGCGATATGGTGGGGCGTTTTTCCAGCAGGCTGCAGGCGATGCCGAAGGGGGTCGATGGTTTCCACATTGACAGGTTTTATCTCGTAAGTTGGAGGTGGATTAGAGAAATTTGGCCGAGCCAGGTCGATGATCTCTACCCCGTTACATTTAACGTGCTGAATACACATTTCCACTCAAGGGGTATTGGGAGGGATTGACTCGCTACGCATTGCTCAATGCTTGTTCGTAGTACCAAAAGTAGGCGCTTTAGGTGAGCCGTGGGGAATTGACTCCTCTGAGATTAAAGTAACGAAATAGAATTATTTCAGCGGATGGGAATCCCGTCCCGGCAAGTCAGCCACCGGGCAGCAAGAAACAATGACCACTGGGCATACACGCGCTAGAAGATAAGCTGCTCCAGGCCGGTCTTGTCAAAATCCTGCAAACGATCTATGAGCAAGACTTTATCCGCGATTTCTATGGATTTCGGCCAAAACGCTGCTGCTGCCTGTTTCCCCGCTGGGCCGGGTTGATACCCATCTGTTAGAATCCCCGCCCTATGGACGTTTCCAACATTATTGCCGATCTCAATGAGGCCCAGCGTCAGGCGGTGTGCGCCCCGGCGGGCCATGCCCTGGTGCTGGCCGGCGCCGGCAGCGGCAAGACCCGCGTGCTGGTGCACCGCATCGCCTGGCTGGTGCGTACCGAGGCGGTGTCACCTTACAGCATCCTCGCGGTCACCTTTACCAATAAGGCCGCCGCCGAGATGCGTGGGCGTATCGAGGGCCTGCTGGCGTTGCCGGTGGGTGGTATGTGGGTGGGTACCTTCCACTCCTTGGCCCATCGTTTGCTGCGCATGCATTGGCAGGACGCCGGTCTGCCGCAGACCTTCCAGATCCTCGACAGCGATGACCAGTACCGCACCATCCGCCGCATACTCCGTGATTTGCAACTGGATGAGGCTCGGTGGCCGCCGCGCCAGGCGCAGTGGTTTATCAATTCGCGTAAGGACGAAGGTCAGCGCCCCGAGCACATCGAGGACTTCGGTGACCCCTTTCAACGGCAGATGATCGATATTTATCGTGCCTATGAAGCGCTGTGTCAACGCACCGGGTTGGTGGACTTTGCCGAGCTGCTGCTGCGCGCCCATGAGCTGTGGCTGAAAAATCCGCGCCTGCTCGAACACTACCGTGAGCGTTTCCAGCACATTCTGGTGGACGAATTTCAGGACACCAATGCCATCCAGTACGCGTGGATTCGCCTGCTGGCCGGTAAGCGATCACATGT
>JALTPW010000093.1 GCA_026999335.1 Chromatiales bacterium | reverse complement strand
AAATACAGCATCGGCCGCGGCTGGCCTACGTCCCACAGCCGTGGCGTCAACTGGCGTGCCGACTGTTTCAACCAACGGCTGCGCTGAAACAGCGACATATCGGTCATGATGTAACGCACATTGAGGAAGGCCAAATGTTGTAGGAATTGGCCATTGGGTGGCAGGCTGTCAAGTAATCCGGAGATCAGCGCGTGATCGCGAATGACCAGCCCTTCGGTTCCCTGCGCATAGCGCACGCCAGCGAGGGTGCCGATATGTGGCGACAGCTGGCGGCGGTATTCACGGTACACTTCACGCACGCGATCCGGCTGGTCGCGGTAGTCAGGGCGGGTGTACACAAAGCCGGCCCCCTCTTGCCCCAGCCAGCGGGTCTCGGGGATATCGTCCAGCGTGTAGTAGTCGCCCGGCGCCTCGAGGTTGATCTCGCCGTTGAACCCGACCAGATCAACCATCATAACCAGTACCGCCACCACGGCGGCCAGCAACCAGCGCGGCCGTCGTGCGTATTTTCTCAACCAGGCATCCACGCCCAGACCCACCAGCATGGCCAGGCCGACGTGTAGCAACACCACATATTTTTCCGGGTAACGGAAAATGGCGATGGTTTCGTAGACCCACATGGCCGCCGGATTGTTGCCGCCCAGGGCAAGGAATATCCCGACACCACCCAGCGCCAACCAAAAAAGGGCCGGCCCGCGCCGCGCCCAGAGGGCAAACAGGGAGAAGCCGATGGCGACCCAGCCAATATACAACGACAGGAACAGAGGTACATAGCCACCACTGTAGACCTCGGCGATACGCCAATCTTCGCGCGACAGGGCCGGCGGCAAAACCAGGCTCAGCAGTTCACCGAAACGCAATGAATAGCTCTGGATTTCTTCCGTCGACAGACCGACTGTACGCACCGACTGACTGTACAGTTCATAGGTCGCCAACAACTGTGGACTGGCCAGCAGCAAGGCCGCAAGGTAGGCCGCTGCCACGCGCGGCACCCAGGCCAGTCGTACTTGTAGTCCACCCGACACCAGCATGATCTGCCGCCCGACCACCACCAGGCCGGTCATAATGCTCACGTCCGGCGCGCCGGCGAGGGTCTGCAGGCCCACTGCCAGTGCGGCCAGCACCCAGCTGCGTGGCCCCGGTGTACGGGCATCACGCTCAAAGGCCCATAGCACCCACGGCAGCCAGGCTAGGGCTTGCATGAAATTGATCATATTGACGCTGCTGAGCATACAGCCGCCGAGGCTGAACACAGCAGCACTGGCGAGCGCAGCGGGGGCCGCCAGCCCCATACTGCGCGTCAGACCGTAGGTCCCGGCGGCGGCCAGTAGCAGATGGAAGGCCAACAACAGGCCGATGCCATGATTGCCGTCGGCCAGCAGTAACAACCACGAGGCCGGATACAACACAGCGGTCTGCATCTCGGCGAAATACGGCGTACCCATGGACACGCCGGGATTCCAGAACGGCAGTTCACCTCGCGCCAGGGCATCGGCAAGAAATTGCTTAAGCGGTATAAAGAACACCTGCAGGTCACGGAAATACAGCGCGTGACCGTTGACCAGCGGCCCCCACACCAGCCACAGCACGGCCAGCGCCAGCAGGCCCAGGGCGGCGACATCGGTACTGCGGCGGGTCATCCAGTGAGGTAACGGAAAGGGTGTCTCGGACATGGGCTTCACGGTCGAAATAAAAGGCTCAGAAAAGAAAAGCGCTGACTATATAGGCTTGAGAGGTTTTGAAATACCGTCATTCCCGC
>JALTPW010000092.1 GCA_026999335.1 Chromatiales bacterium | reverse complement strand
TCAGTGGTAAGCACCAGACAACCGTCCATCACCCGCACCTTCACCGGGGTGTCGATCTCAAAGCCCGCCTGTTGCAGCCAGTGGCCCTTCATCTGAATCCACGGCACTGGCCGACCGGCTCCCGCGTGATCATCCTTCAGTTTGTACAGGTAGTGAATCTGGTTAACCTTAATACATCGTTCCTGGCAGGTTTTGCTTTGAGTCAGGCGTGCCCCTGACTTACACTTCGTCTTAGCCATTGCTGATACCTCTGATATCGGTAGTGGTTAGCTGGCTTTGGGTGTTTGCGCACCCTTGGCCAGCGCTTTATTTTTCGCTTTAAACGCCTTGACGACTCGTTTTTCCTCCTTGTTAATGTTGTCCAAACCCCGCTTCGCGGGGTTTTTTATCAGTTTTCCCGTGCCAGTCTCACGCGGATTGCTGTTGTTTAATCAGTGCTTCCAGCATCTCGGCAATAAACTTCTGTTTGGCTCTTGGCATCCTGCCGACCTGTTCGATCTGGCGTTGCAGGATGGAGGCCGGCCCACGTTTTGCCGGCAGCTTCTCCATGCCGGCCAGCTCTTCCAGCGAGACGGCGAACAATTTGGCCAGCGTGGGCAGCATTGATGCCGGAATCTTCCGGGTGCCTGCCTCATAAGCGGCAATCAACTGTTGGGAAATTTTTAGTGTCTCGGCCAGTTGTGTCTGGGTGATACCCATCTCCTTGCGTAGTGTTGCGACGCGTTTGCCGAGTTTTTCGAAAAAAACCTTGTCGTCCTGAGTCATCTGTTCATCCAGCAGGCTGTAGGTGATCGATGGCATAGGATAACCCCGGTTTTGGGCCACGTTCGGTTTTGCGGTTGACAATACCACATATTGTAGTAATCTCCAACCGTGTTATTTTTTTGTGGTAGCTATTGACAACATTTTGGAGTGAGCGTGGATATGGCCAGAATCCCCGACGATCAGCTCAACCGTCTGAAACAAGACATTGCCGTACAACGCTTAGCCGAGATGCGGGGTATTACTCTAAAGCGGCACGGCGCGGATTTGATTGGGTTATGTCCCTTCCATGATGACCACGAACCCAGCCTGGTCATCAGCCCGAAAAAGAACCTCTGGCATTGTCTCGGAGCCTGCCAGACCGGCGGATCAGTTATCGACTGGGTCATGAAGACCGAGGGCGTGAGCTTCCGCCATGCCGTCGAACTGTTGCGGGCGGATGCCGTACAGGGATGTACGAATGTTGTGGGAGGCCGGAAGCCGGGAGCGATCCAACCTTTAGCCACTGGCCCCGTGAAACGCTCCACAGTGCCTAAACTGCCGATGACACTGGACACGAGCGCCGAGGATGCGCGGCTGCTGGCGCAGGTCGTCGATTATTATCATGAGACCTTGAAGCAAAGCCCCGAGGCCCTGGCTTATCTGGAGAAGCGGGGCCTGGTATCGAGCGAGGCCATTGACCGCTTCAAGCTGGGTTTTGCCAACCGGACACTGGGGTATCGTTTGCCTGCCAAGAACCGCAAGGAAGGCGCGGCGATCCGGGGCCAGTTGCAACGCCTCGGCCTGTACCGGTCTTCCGGGCATGAGCACTTTAGCGGTTCCCTTGTGTTCCCGATTATCAATACGAGCGGACAGGTGACGGAAATCTACGGTCGCAAGATCAACGATAACCTGCGCAAGGGGACGCCAACACATTTGTATATGCCGGGTCCGCATCAAGGTGTCTGGAATGTTGAGGCCTTGCAGGCATCAAACGAGATCATTCTGTGTGAATCGCTGATTGATGCCTTGACGTTCTGGTGTGCCGGTTATCGCAATGTTACTTGTAGTTATGGCATTGAAGGTTTTACAAAAGAACACTTGGCCACTTTTACACAGCATAATATTGAAAGAATCCTGATTGCCTATGACCGTGATCCAGCCGGTGAAAAAGCGGTCACCACGTTAGCGGCTAAATTAATGAAGGAAGGCATCGACTGTTACCGTATTCACTTTCCCAAGGGTATGGATGCCAACGAGTACGCGTTGCAAGTAAAACCAGCCAGTAAAGGCCTGGGCGTTGTGATCCGTAGCGCAGTGTGGCTCGGTAAGGGTGACGCACAGGGACGTGCTAATACCCAAAGCACTCGCTTCGCTCATGGGGCAGGCTCTGTCGCGGGCGCAGGATGCGCAGGAGCGACCAAGGCAAAGCCGGTGACCAGTGAAACGGTAACGGCTGAATCAATCCCGGTGCCGATCCCTGAATCCGAACCTTCGCCGCCGAAATCCGTTACCTCTTTAGCAGCCAAAGCGGCTAAAGAAAGAACGACAGAACCTTTGCCCGCCGCCGTGGTGCCGGAAGCCCCGATGCCAACGGTGGCCGCCGATGTAAAAGACAACGAAGTTATCATCACCCTGGGCGGTGAATCCCGGCATCCTGCCTCTGGTTCACATAAGGCCATCCCTGGCCAAAATCGCCGCTACCGCATTCGGGGCCTGGACAAGAACCTGGCTTATGACGTGATGAAGATTAACTTGCTGGTGTCATGTCCGGCCTTCGACGGGGTGGATGAATCCATCCATGTGGACACCTTCGACCTCTATCAACAACGTCCACGCGGCGCATTTATCAAACAGGCCGCCGTTGAAATCGGCGTGAAAGACGAGGTGGTCAAGGCCGATCTTGGCAAAATCCTGTTGAAGCTCGAAGCCTTGCAAGCGGAAAACATCCAGGCCGCGCAGGCGCCCAAAGACAAGGCCGTCACCCTGGATGAGGAAGAAACCCAAAGCGCGTTGGATCTGCTCAAGTCACCCGATCTACTTGAGCGTATCCAGAACGACTTCACCCGTTGCGGTGTGGTCGGCGAGGCCACCAACAAGTTAGTGGGTTACCTGGCGGTAATATCGCGCAAACTCGACAACCCGTTAGCCGTGACCATTCAGTCCACCAGTGCTGCGGGCAAGTCCGCGTTAATGGATGCGGTGCTGGCATTTATCCCCGAAGAAGAACGTATCAAGTACAGCGCGATGACCGGGCAAAGCCTGTTTTACATGGGCGAGACCAACCTGCAACACAAGGTGCTGGCCATCGTCGAAGAAGAAGGCGCAAGTAATGCGGCCTATGCGTTGAAACTGTTGCAGAGCGAAGGCGAGCTGACCATTGCCTCGACCGGCAAAGACCCGGTGACCGGGGAACTGAAAACCCAGGACTATCAGGTCAAGGGTCCGGTGATGATCATGCTGACCACCACGGCCATCGACATCGACGAGGAGCTGCTCAACCGCTGCATTGTGCTCACCGTCGATGAAGGGAGAGATCAGACCAAAGCGATCCACGCCATCCAGCGCGACAAGCGCATGCTCTCCGGTCTGCTGGCGAAGACCGACAAGCAAGCCATTCTGAGCCTGCATCAGAACGCCCAGCGCCTGTTGCAGCCGCTGGCAGTGGTCAACCCCTACGCCCGGTATCTGAGCTTCATCAACGACCGGACAAGAACCCGGCGCGATCATGAAAAATATCTCACCCTGATCGACACCCTTGCCTTACTGCACCAGCATCAGCGGCCGATCAAAAACGTGGAACACCACGGCCAGCCGATCCGCTATGTCGAGGTTATGCTGGATGACATCGAGACGGCCAACCGCCTGGCCCATGAAGTCCTGGGCCGCACCCTCGATGAACTGCCGCCGCAGACCCGAAAACTGCTGGGCTTGATCACGGACAACGTGACGGATCATTGCAAGGCGCTGGACATGAACCCTGGCGATTATCGCTTTAGCCGCCGGGACGTGCGCGAGCATACCCACTGGAGCGATACGGCATTGAAAGTGCATCTGGCGCGCCTGGCCGACATGGAATACCTGCTGGTGCACCGTGGCGGCCGTGGACAATCCTACGTCTATGAGCTGCTGTACCAGGGCGAAGGCAAACAGGGCGAGCCCTTCCTGATGGGGTTGATCGACGTGGAGAAATTACGCTATGACGAAAAGCAGTCCGGGCAAAACGAGCACCGGTCAGGATCCGGTCAGCCCCCGGTCAGGGGGCAGTCAGGGGGTGGTCAGGATGACGAAAATCACCGCAAAGTCAGTGATGACAAGGCGTTGGATGATCCCAGCGAGGAAAGGACAAAAAAAGCACTACTCCGACGCAAAAACAACAGCGCGTCGTACCGTAACGATAGCCCGGCGATGCTGGCCAAGGCGGCAGACTGATGGCCCGCAAGAAACGCCGGGCCGCCACGCCCAGGTCCGACCCGCGCCCCATCGACCACAATGGCATCACGCCGTACTTAAATCGCTTCCTGGAACACTCGGCCGCCATCGGCTTGAGTCCGCGCACCGTGGAGATCCGGCAACGCATGTTGAAACGCTTTATCCACTGGTGCGATGAACGGGGCTTAAACAAACCGCAGGACATCACCCGGCCGATCCTGGAGCGCTACCGGCGCTACCTGTACCACTACCGCAAACCCAATGGTGAGCCCCTCAGCTTCGCCACCCAGCAGCAACGCCTGGCGCCCATCAAGGCCTTCTTCAAATGGCTGAGCAAAGAGAACTACATCCTCTACAACCCGGCGAGTGAGCTGGAGCTGCCCAAGGTTCACCGGCGACTGCCGAAGCACATCCTGACCCATGAAGAGGTCGAGCGAATCATCAACCAGACGATGCTGCACGGCGAACTCGGCATCCGCGACCGGGCCATCATCGAGACCCTGTACAGCACCGGCATCCGTCGATCTGAACTCATCAATCTGAAACTCTACGACGTGGACACGCGCAACGGCACGCTGATGGTCAGAGAGGGCAAAGGCAAGAAAGACCGCATGGTGCCGCTGGGGAGCCGTGCCTGCATCTGGATCGACAAATACACCGAGGAAGTGCGTCCGGGTCTTGTGGTGGAGCCGGATGAAGGCTGGCTGTTTCTGCACGAATACGGCGAGGCCTTCCACAAAAACCGGCTCACCGACTTGGTGAAGAAATACATCGCACAGGCGGGTATCGACAAGCCCGGCGCCTGCCATATCTTTCGGCACACCATGGCCACCCTGATGCTGGACAACGGCGCGGACATCCGGCACATCCAGGCCATTTTTTTTTTTAATGATACGGCGACCACCGAGATCTACACCCAGGTGAGCATCCGCAAACTGAAGGCGATCCACACCCTGACGCACCCCGCTGATCGGCCACGGCAAAATCAGACATGAGCTGCCGGATAATCTGGAATAACTGGAATAAACGGCTATGGTGGCCACAGAAAGGCCTATCACCTGGCTTGCTGAAAACAAAAAGGTCGCTCCTGCGCATCCCGGCGCCCGCGACACTTGTGCATCCGTGCACATCGCGCAAGCCAGTCGCCAGGCCTTACTGCGCCCACCGCGGCTTAATGTTTGTTTCTCCCCCTGTGATCCCCCGCTGGGGGATAGGCGCGGGGGCAAATAACATAATGCTGAAATTATGCGCAGGCCACCCCTTCGCCTGCGGGGTGGCATCAGGTGTCATCCGCGCATAACCGTAACAAATCATCAAGGTCAGCTGCCCGTATCACCCCGGCCAAGGGGTGGCCTGTCCGCTTCGCCGCATAATTTGCATTATGTGTAAATGCCCCCGCGCTTAACGGCATAGGCCTGTGGTGGCCTTGAAAAGCAGGCCACCGCAGGGGCTTTTTATCCCAGCCCGCCGCCCGTCCGCCCCGAAGGGGCTCCCCAAAAGCAAAGCAAAAACAGTCCGTGGTTTTGGAGAGAAAGCTGTGCTTGCTTGCCCGGTCAGGGTAGCACCGTGCTCGGCGCATCAAGGGTAAATGAATGGCGCAAAAAGCGCGCCACCCTTGACCCGCCTGTGCGCGCTGCT
>JALTPW010000091.1 GCA_026999335.1 Chromatiales bacterium | reverse complement strand
TGACCCTGCTGCTGATGGAATGCCAGGGCCTGGAGGGATTGATGACCCTGCTTGTCAGCCGTCTGCGGCGTGATTATTCGGCCGATATGGCGGTTCTGCATTTGCTGGCGTCACCCCGGGATGGGCGCCTGGCCTCGCACGCCGAATTCGTGCGCGATAGCGATGCCTTCCGTGCTCCCTTCCAGCACATGCTCAGCACCGGCAGGCCCTTCTGTGGCCGCCTCAAAGAGGAGCAACGGGAGATATTGTTCGGCGAACGGGCCGGTGCCGTCGGCTCCGGCGTGGTGTTGCCACTGGGCAGGGAAGGGTGTGTTGGCCTGCTGGCCATCGGTAGTGGCGACACCAACCGATTCACCCCTGGTAGTGATATCTCTTTCCTGACGCGCATGGCACAGGTGATTGCTGCCGCTCTGGCCAGTCATCTCAGACTGGAAGCCAGCTAGTCCAGCTGCGGCCGATGGGTGACACCGAACAGCAATGGCTGGATCGCTATCTCGACCACCTGCGGTTCCAGCGCCAGTATTCCCCGCGTACCGTCGATAGTTATCGGCGTGACCTCAGCCGTTTGCTGAGCTTCTGCGAGGCCGAGGACATCGAGGGTTGGGCGGCATTGAGCACCCGGCAGGTGCGGCGGTTTTCCGCCCAGGTTCACCGCCGGGGTCTCGGTGGCCGCAGCGTGGCGCGGTTGTTGTCCGCCGCACGTAGTTTTTTCCACTATCTTGCCCGCGAAGGGCTGGTCACGCAGAATCCCGTCACCGGTGTTAGTGCGCCCAAGTCACCGCGTAAGTTGCCGGAGCCGCTGGATGCGGATCAGATGGCCCGCCTGCTGGCCATCGATGCCGGCGATCCGTTGGCAGTGCGTGATCTGGCGCTGATGGAGTTGCTGTATTCCTCCGGCCTGCGCCTGTCCGAACTGGTATCGCTGGACATGGGGCGGGTGGATTTGCGCGCCGCGGCGCTGCGCGTTACCGGCAAGGGCAACCGGCAGCGCGATTTGCCGGTGGGCCGTTATGCCATGGATGCCCTGCGGCGCTGGCTGCGGGTGCGTGGTGAACTGGCCGCGGCCGGCGAGCCGGCGCTGTTCGTCAGCCGGCGTGGTACCCGGCTGACAGCGCGTGCGGTACAGGCGCGACTCGCCAAATGGGGCCGGTGGCAGGGTATCGACAGCCATGTGCACCCGCACAAGCTGCGCCACGCCTTCGCCAGTCACCTGCTGGAGTCCAGTGGCGATCTGCGTGCGGTACAGGAGTTGCTGGGGCATGCCGACATCAGTACCACCCAGGTGTATACACACCTCGACTTTCAGCATTTGGCGCAGGTCTACGACCGGGCCCATCCGCGGGCCAGAAAGAAATCGTCGAAACCGGATGCTTAGTACCCCTAGCTACAGCTACAGTCATAGCCATGTGGCGTTGATCAAGGCCGCTGCCATTTTCATGGAGAACGGCGTCTGGCGGCCCGTCGACGCCTGCGGCTCATTTATGGTGTAAAATCCCCTCCTTTGTTTTTCACTGAGGATTCCACCTTGGAGCAATATCACGGCACAACCATTCTCTCCGTGCGGCGTAACGGCACGGTGGTGATCGGCGGCGACGGCCAGGTTTCGCTGGGTAATACCATTATGAAGGGCAATGCACGCAAGGTGCGGCGCCTGTATCACAACCGGGTCATCGCTGGTTTTGCCGGCGGCACGGCGGATGCCTTCACCCTCTTCGAGCGCTTCGAAGGTAAGCTGGAAAAGCATCAGGGCCACCTTACCCG
>JALTPW010000090.1 GCA_026999335.1 Chromatiales bacterium | reverse complement strand
GGGCAACAATCACATTCGCCACATGGTCATCCACCGGACCAACCAGGAATATCACGCGCTCCTTGAGCATACGCGAATAGATGTCGTAAGAACGCTCGCCACGGGCGGACTGTTCAACGACGATGGGAACCAGGTTCAAGCCCCTGATTTCACTAGCATAACTGTTATTCATTCAATCCCTCATCCTGTGCATTGGTAAACAACGTGGCGGCGCAGGCAGGCCCGTCACCACCACGAGTCTAACTAATCGGCAGTCTGCCCCGGATTCATGAGGTCGTCAAATGAGATCGATTTGTCGGTAATGGCGGCCTGTTCCTGCACCCATTCTACGGCCATCTCCTCCAGCGCGATATTTTCCATTTCGGTCAGACGGCTCTTGTCGCTGTAATAATACTTGATCACATCATCGGGGCGCTCGTAACTGGCTGCCATCTTTTCGATGGTTCCGCGCAGGCGCGCTGGCGGCACCTTCAGATCGTTGCTTTGAATCACTTCCGACAGGATCAGGCCCAGCGCAACGCGGCGTTTCGCCTGATCTTCAAACTGTGCGGGATCCACGTCCTGCACCGGCGCACCATACTGCTTCATGGCTTCCTGACGCTGCTTGACCAGCGCATCGATCTCCGCGTCGATCAGAGCACGGGGAATTTCCATCAGTTCCAGCGCCATCAGACCAT
Organism: Chromatiales bacterium; assembly: GCA_026999335.1. Lineage (GTDB taxonomy): Bacteria > Pseudomonadota > Gammaproteobacteria > SZUA-152 > SZUA-152 > DRQN01. Next base: position 1,088 of record JALTPW010000090.1, on the reverse strand, counting down.
CGAACACCTGATCTTTGACCCGGTTACTGACCGTCTGCTCACCTTCACGCCGCATGTTTTCACGCACCTGCGCACGCAGGGCGTCCATGCCACCTTCGCTGATACCAAAAGCAGCGATGAAATCATCATCGATCTCCGGTAACGCAGACTCTTCCACCTTGATGACCTTGGTGGCAAAATCCGCCGCCTTACCCGCCAGCTCCTTGGCGTGATAATCCTCAGGAAAGGTCACCGACAAGGTGAACTCGTCACCGGCCTTCTTGCCGATCAGTTGCTCTTCGAATCCCGCAATCATACGCCCAGAACCCAGCTCCAGCTCAACGCCCTCGCCCGTATTGCCCGGAAAAGACTCGCCACCCAGGCTACCCTCGAAATCGATGGTCACCCGATCACCGTCCTGTGCGGGACGATCCACCGCCACCCAGGTCTTACGCTGCTTGCGCAGATTTTCCAGCATCTTGTCGATATCGGCATCGCCGATTTCCAGCACCGGACGCTCCACCTGGATGGAATCCAGCCCCTTCAGCTCGACCTCGGGATACACCTCGAAGATCGCGGTGTATTCCAAACTGTCATCATTGGCGGCATCCTCCATTTCGATGTGGGGAACCCCCGCCGGCCGCAGCTTTTCCTGCACAATGGCCTCAGCAAAGCTGGACTGCATCACTTCACCCAACACTTCCCGGCGCACCTGACCACCGAATTTCTTGCGCAACACGTTAAATGGCACCTTACCCGGCCGAAAACCATCGATCTTGGCCTGCCCGCCCAGGGACTTGAGGCGCTTTGCCACCTCACTCTCGATGCGATCCTTGGGCACCGCAACCTTCATCCGGCGCTCCAAACCCGTGGTGGTTTCAACAGACACTTGCATTGCCTTAATCCCCATGCTCAAAAAAATTAAAACCGCTAAACCCGGCCGCAGAACCCAACCCCTACGGCCGAATGAAAATTGGTGCGAAAGGAGAGACTCGAACTCTCACGGGTTGCCCCACTGGAACCTAAATCCAGCGCGTCTACCAAATTCCGCCACTTTCGCGTCATTAAACGGGTTAGCAACAGTACCCACCCATGCTGCTTATTCCAGC
>JALTPW010000089.1 GCA_026999335.1 Chromatiales bacterium | reverse complement strand
TAAACTTTTTTGGGCTTCTGGGACGGTGGCTTCCTACCTAGTGCCAGCCCGAAAACCCATGAAACAAGCTACGATTCCGGGCGAGGTCAATTCACCTGTCATTTAAGTGGGTATAATAACGTGTTTTAAGAGGTGTTTCAGTACCATCGGACAACCTTGTGCGGGTTTTACGAAATCCCGGCCAGCCTCTGCCCTGCCGTACGACATTGATGTCAAAAAGGTTGTGGATGAAAGCCGCTCAAGCCGCTAAGCGTTGATTTTTTCGCCGCTCATCCCGTCGCAGACGAGCCAACTCTTTAACGCTGTAAAAGCAAACCAATACGATGAAGGTTGGTGGCGACGATGGACAGGGCCACATGCCGTTTAAATCCATCCCGCCCATAGGACAAGCAACGATTTAATCCTCGTATCTCAAGATTGTTGATACAGGCTTCTACCCCGGAGTGCTGTCGTCTAGCTTCAGCAAAAATATCACTCTCTTGCCACGCTTTTTCTTCTTGATTACAGCGACCTTTCTTTGGCAAAATCACTTGGTTCAGGTGCTTGTTTAATTCGATGATGTTCGCTTTTGAGTAATAGTCTTTATCAAAGCTGCACTGGTTAATCAGTGGATAGCGTTGTTTGGCCTCCTTGATGATGGGAACCGTGACCTTGTCATCGGTCTCTTTCCACATAATACGATGATGCAAAACAAACTGATACTGATCTCCTTTTCATTTGTATAACATCGCAAATCAGCCGACCGAAAATACGCAGAATTTTTTGGGTCGGCTGTATCTTCCTTGTTAGGCGGCACTCATTTCGGAGTGAAAGTATCACTATTGGTAAGAATATGATCCCAATCAAACTGAGAATTGGATCTTACCAAGTTCCAAATGGTTTTAATTGTTGGTGTCTCATTGTTGTTTGTACAAATACCAGTCCAAGAGGTGATACTACCGTATTGACCCCATTGAACCGAGAAAGCAATAACATGGACATTGTCGGCATCTGGCGCAGGTTCTGAGCTATTTATCCAACCAATGAGGTTAAATTTTTGTCCGGATGTGCCAGACGGTGATTTGTAAGTTCCTTTAAGCATCTTTGTTGAGGGATCAATAGATTTGATCTTCAATGTAGAACCAAGTTGATTGACCCATGTTCCTTTCATATTATTGCAACTTGGCTGTGACGCATTTACATGCATAGAAAATACAGTCAGTGCTGCGAGAGTATAAAGTCGATTTGTGACTTTCATTTCCTTCTCCTTTGTTTTGAATGAGACTATTACCTCGGTTGATATTTCACAGTCACGGTAGGAACGCCGATCACTCGGCGCCCCCCGCGCAGATCCCCGCATGAAGTTTTCCCTCACGGGGCTCCTCGGTTACATTCGTTTCCGTACTGATTGATAATACCATCAAATGACTATTCCCCACTCTGAATTTTGCTTATATTTCCCCGAATCAACTGTGTTCGGTATAAGTTACAGTGCAGGCTACGTGCTCCCGTCAAGTCCTTCCCCATGTACAAGGCTCTCCCGTGCTCAGAGTACTACCCTTGATCCGCCACCCCATCGCTATTGATTTCCCTTTTTACAGTTTCATCGCCAATAGATCTTAAACTTTATCTTGCTGATTTTCCATCTGCGCCCAGTACCGTGTCCGGCTGTACCTTTCGTGTCTCTAACCTGAAGTTCGAATGAGAATCTTTCTCATTGACGCTCTAACCTCCAGATATTCATGAGTTTTTGTTCAATTCTTGGCGTTTTCAGGCTCAAAGTATAC
>JALTPW010000088.1 GCA_026999335.1 Chromatiales bacterium | reverse complement strand
CTTAGTCCTGAGCTCTCTATTTCCGGCTATGCAGCCGATTCATGGCCGCCTGCAGGTCGCCGTCGATGATCTGCGGCAAAGCGCGCAAGGCCTCGTCGATGGCCGCCTCGGTACAAATGCGCTCGTCGGGGCTGGCTTTGCTTAACACATAGTTGCTGACCTCGCTCGCATGCCCCGGATGGTCAATGCCGATGCGCAGGCGCAAAAACTCACGACTCCCCAACTGGCCAATAATGTCGCGCAGGCCATTGTGCCCACCGTGCCCGCCACCCTTCTTCAGGCGCAGCTGACCAGCCGGAATGTCCAGCTCGTCATGCACCACCAGAATAGCCTCGGGCGGAATTTTGTAAAAACGCGCCAGCGCGGCCACGGCCTGTCCGCTGCGGTTCATGAAGGTATTTGGCTTCAGCAGCCAAAGCTCGCGGCCATCCAGGTGAAGTTTGCACACGTCGCCGTGAAATTTGGCCTCGGGCCGAAATGTGGCGCCCTTGCTGCGCGCCAGTTCATCGACAAACAAAAAGCCGACATTGTGCCGCGTCTGCGCATACTTCGGCCCGGGATTTCCCAGGCCGACGATGAGTTGCACAGAATCAGACAACGCCGGCTTTCCGTCGATCACGAAAAGGCGCCCTTATTCGGCGGACTCTTCCTCGCCCGCTTCATCTTCGTTGGCCCCATCATCATCGCTGGCGCCACGCGGCATGTGAATGCTGGCCACCGGCTGATCATGATCATCGCCATGCTGAAGGGCGGCGATGATGGCTCCTGCGGGCAGCTTGATGTCGCTCAGATGCAAAGAATCACCCGCCTCAAGGGTGGACAGATCCACTTCGAGGTACTCGGGCAGCTCACCGGCCTTGCAGATGATCTCCACCGAGGTCATCAGGTGCGATACCAGACCGCCGGCCTTGACGCCCGGGGCGACATCTTCGCCGATAAAGTGCAATGGCACGGACATGTGGATGACGTCGTCCTCGCCCACACGCAGGAAATCGGCATGCAGCATGCGGCTCTTGGCCGGGTGACGCTGAAGGTCTTTCAGCACTGCCTTGTAAGTCTGGCCATCGACGCTGAGAGTGAGAATGTGAGAGTAGAAGGCTTCGTGCTCCAGGTGGTGCATGAAGCTGTCGTGATCCAGAGTCAGGGAAATCGGATCTTCGCCCACACCGTACATCACGGCAGGGATTTTGCCGGTATGACGCAGGCGGCGGCTCGCACCTTTCCCCACGTCCGTCCGGCGTTCGGCAGTCAGTGTAAAATCGACTTTCATTATCTTGCTCCAATCAGTAGTGACAAAAAACCGCGTCCCTTGCGACCAGGGGCGCGGATTACGGCGGGAAAAACCCCACCAATAATACATTCAGGAATCCGTGGCTTCAGGTTTAATCCATAAACAGCGAACTGACCGATTCCTCGTTGCTGACCCGGCGCATGGTTTCTGCCAGCAACTCGGCAATGGAGAGTTGGCGGATACGTGCGCAGGCTGCGGCCTCTTCGCTCAGCGGGATGGTATCGGTGACCACCAGCGCGTCGAGCACCGAAGCCTCGATGTTTTCCAGCGCCGGGCCGGACAGCACGGGGTGGGTACAGTAGGCCACCACCCCGGCTGCGCCGCTGTCTTTCAATGCTTGCGCGGCCTTGCACAGGGTGCCGGCGGTATCGACCAGATCATCCACCAGCACGCAGGTGCGGCCTTCCACGTCACCGATGATATTCATCACCTTGGCCTCGTTGGCGCGCGGGCGACGCTTGTCGATAATGGCCAGATCGGCATCGTC
>JALTPW010000087.1 GCA_026999335.1 Chromatiales bacterium | reverse complement strand
AGGCGCAGTTTGCCAACCAGAGAACCTCTCCTCTTTTTTCCAGCGGCGTGAGATCCGCAATCTGCAACGTCATGTCATGCACCGCATAGGGGGTCGCGCCGGTCACCGTATCGGCCCGGCCATCCGCGCGATGTGAATAGCTGTTACGCGGATATGACACCGGCCGTGGATCCCATATCACCCCTTCATCCAGCACTTTTGCCCGGTCGTGACAACTGATACAGCTGTGCATAAAGACACGTTTACCCTGTTGTTGCTCCACACTCAGTGATTCCCAGGGAGTGTCGATGGGGATATCACCCAACGCAAAGGGGAAAGCGGGCGCATATTTTTTTTCGTGGTCGGGCCAACCATTTTCCACCGTATGATAGCGCGTATTCTCCGCCTTACGCTCCATGAATTCCGTGCGTACAAAATCCACCACCCGCACGATCTCTTCTTCCGTCAGGGTATTTTCAAAGGCCTTCATCGCCGTGCCGCCACTGCCGTGGGTCACCGTCATGAGCATGGTCTTGCGACTGAGCGTCGCCGGGGAAGTCGTACTGAAATCGCGCGGAATAGGGTTCAGAAAGGTCGCCGCCAGGGTTTTGGCGTTACCGGAATAGCCGTGGCAATAATAGCAGCGGAAATTGTAGATATCGCGGCCGCGCTCATGGGCGGCCGCTGCCTCATCAGGATTTCTTAATCGAGGGTTTAGCGGAAGACTCAATCGGTTTTTTTTTTAATTTCTTCCTGTGTCTCTTCCGCCTCAGCTTCCACGCCGCCGGCTTTGACATCTTCAATAAAAGCGCGGAACACAAATTCTGCAATATCAGCAATCTGCTGGTCATCCAGCACCTTGCCCCAGGCCGGCATCACCGTCCCCTGACGTCCCTCGGCAATGCTGTCAAAGATACGTGGACGATTCAACGCCCGACGTGATTCCGGGCTGGTGAAGTCACGCGGACGCGGAATATTGAAGTAGGCACGCGGACCATTGCCGCCGCCCTTGATCCCATGACAGGTAAAACAATTTTTCATGAAAAAATCACGCCCCTTGACGGGGTTGCCCATCAATCCCTTCGGCAGCGGGAGGGTCATGTCGTTAGCCTCTGTATGGCCCGGTGGCATATCGGCACCCATGTCGGCACCCATGCCTGCCATGGCCGGCATGCCCCCCGCATGCGGGGAATGTTGGCCGGTCTGAGAGCCGACAAGACCGGAAACCCCGTCTGTTGCAGGGGCTTCCGGCGTCACAGATTCATGCCGGTGTTCCGCAGCCATTGGCGTTGCACTGACGGGCGCAGAGCCGTTCTGCTGCATTCTGGGCACATGCCCCGTATCCTGACCCGGCGCAATTCCCATAAATTTATGACGGATATAGATGACAGCGGCCTCAATTTCCTCGGGCGACAAGCGGCTCTTGAACGACTGCATCCCGGAGCCCGGCCTGCCATGGGTCACCGAGGTGATCATCCGCTGGCGCGTCAGAATGGACTTCGCTTCATCGCCGGTAAAGTCACGCGGTGGGGGCTTGAGGCCGTTTTTGGCCCAGTACGCGGTGCTGCCCTTGTCGCCATGACAGACTGCGCAGTGCTGAGTATAAACCGCTTCGCCCAGGCTCAGTTGAGGAGGGACATCCACCGTCTTTTCCGTTGGTGTACGCATGAAGGTCTCACGCACATAGTCCACCACCGCTTCAATCTCCACCGCTGTAAAGCGTCCCTTGTGGGACATCATGGCCGTGCCACGCCGGCCATTGGTGACCGCGAAGATCATACGCTCGCGCGTCAACTCCAT
>JALTPW010000086.1 GCA_026999335.1 Chromatiales bacterium | reverse complement strand
CTGCCGCCATGTCGATCTCCTCGGTTGTGCGTTCATTTATTTCAGCCGGAACGGAAAACAGGTTTCCCGGCCGCGTTACTGAGGCAAACTTTAGTCGGTACATTTCGACAAGTCAATACTTTCTATTACATAGATATTTTTTACCATGTCATATTTTATATTGAGACAGCATATCCAATCACCTATACTTGCCAAAAATCCAATGCCAGCACCCGAGCAGGGATAAACAGAGCGCACACTCAATGAACAAGCTGATCGGCGACATCAAATGGGGAACCCGGCAACGACTCCAGTACATCGAAGTCATGGCCTATTACACTGGCGTAGTCACACGCAGCGACGTAGCACGCGCTTTCGGCATCTCCGACGCCGCCGCCACCAAAGACCTGAAACTCTACGGCCAACTGAGCGGGGACAACCTGCACTACCGCCACAACGTGTTCGGCTTTGTTCCCAGTGAAGACTTCCAGCCCCTGTTTGCCGACCTATCGCCGGCACGGGTATTGCCCATGCTCGCCGCCAACCTAGCCGCCGCCAGCGGCCCCTACGACAAGCAACCCATTTTCGGCATCGCTACTGATAACCTGCCCCTGCCGCAGCGCCTGCCCGGGCGCCGCGTACTGGCCCAGGCCCTCCGCGCTATCAAGCAACGCAACAAACTACAAGTGAGTTATCACTCACTGTCCGACCGGGACAGCAGCCAGCAACGCCTCCTCGAACCCCACACACTGGTCAACACCGGCACCCGCTGGCACCTGCGCGCCTACAACGAAGAGACCTACGATTTCCGTGATTTTGTGTTGTCGCGCCTTGCCGACGCAAAGATGCTGAGCGAGCCCGCCGAATCCAGCGCCCAATACGACGAAGACTGGATCGAGATTGTCACCCTGCAACTGACCCCTCACCCCGGCCTCAGCGCCAGGCAACAAGCCAGCATGCTGATGGATTACCAAAACCAGGACGGCCGGATTGAAATACCTGTGCGGCGCGCACTAATCGGCTATCTGCTGCACCGCCTGTCAGTGGACACCACGACGGATCACAGCATGAATCCCAACACCCACCAGCTCATCTTGCTGAATCGGGACGAGATCGAAGCCTTTGCCGATTGGGCATTTTTTAAACCGTAACCCAATAGGTTTCGCCACCCCCACCCTGGACATCATCTGCCGACATTAATCGAAAAAACGCCACTTCAAACAAAACGAAGACACCTACCCCCGTCACTTATCATGAAACCAATGGAAATGTCGGTTTATTTTACACTTTTCGACCTTAGGGGAAGCCGCCAATACCCCCATAACCATCGCACTCAAATAACTATAAATCAATAAGTTACAAGCATACCGGCAAAACACCATCAAATCTCGACTTGACCTTACTGACTTGCGTCATCAACCGTCATGACGCAAACCAATCATTGTCAAATCCATACCCGCCAAGCACACAAAATTGTATCCAATTGATTTTTAAATGATTTTAAATACGCTTACCGCACTACTCTCCATTTTTCTCATTCCACTCGCCGCTTATCGCTGACACTAATGACATGTCGGTCTTTTTTACGTTTTTCAGATTTAAAGACTTTGTTATAAGTGGCAGCATTTACATCTAATTGAAATTAAAAGAATTTATAAAATTGGCCCGAGAAATGCTTATAAGCTGCAACCTTGTTATGTAAGCACTCTGAATCCGTTGGTTATCGGTGCTCTGGGTATAAGGGAATATAAAATTGAGCTTTTGGGAAAGAATCAATAGATCATGGAGAGAGAAAAGTTATG
>JALTPW010000085.1 GCA_026999335.1 Chromatiales bacterium | reverse complement strand
ACCTAAAACAGTGCACAATAATATAGGGGAGAAAACACAATAACACAGCAAAAAAGTAAAAAGACATAACTTTTCAGCGGCGTTTTGGTGACAGGGTTTTTGACTATTTAAAAAAAACTTTGAAAATTTTAAAGGGGTGATTTTTACAGAGTGGTGCAGTTTTTTTCGATATAGTCGATGAGGCTCCAGCCTGGGATACGGAGCAATTTCCCGACTGAGAGGAAATCGAGGCGGTTATCTGAGGGGACACCGGCGGCATTTTCTTGGATATAGTCGATAAGGCTCCAGCCGGGGATACGCCATGTATTTCTGATGCGGATTTGCTCGAAATGGCCAGAGAAACGAAGTTTATATATAAGGTTACGGCTGCAGTTGAAGAGATTTGCAACTTCCTGGCTGGTATAGGTTCTGTCCTTTTTGATGTCCTGCCAGTGCCTCGAATCGAGCTTTTTGGGGGCATTTTTGCGCTCGCAAAGTTTTGAAACACTTTCCAAGCTGATAGTAAAGAATTTTGCCACATCTGCTGAGCTATAGCGAAAAAACGGGTCTATGCCCTGGACAAATCGGGCATCGATAATTTCTCCGTTTTCGAGGACTCTTTCCTGCCTGAAGCGCCCTGGAATAACTATTTTTTGCATTTGTATCCTCTGGCCCTCATTTCTTCCATTGCGACTATGATCCCCCTCATTTCATCTACGTCGACAAAACTCTCGTGGCTTCTTTTATAATAACGCCGAAGCCAGGCACGGAATGCAGCAATATCTGAAAAAATCGTTGTGACAAGATCAAGAACGAATTCGTATTGTTCCACGCCGAGGGTCTCATGCGGCTTAAATCCCTTTTTGATATTTTCCCGCTGCCGGCGCCAATTGCCACGGGCAATTGATGCGAGTTTTTTTTCGTAGTTGCGCAACTGCTCCCTATTCAAACTACGTAAAGAAGCCACGCCAGTATATGACGCGGCTCCTGCTCTTAAATCGTCCTGAGACATACCCAGCTCTTTTGCCAGGCCAAAGAGTTTTTTATAGGAATGTGGCATAAGTTAAAATAAAAAAACAGTTATTTTCGTTTTCTATTAAATACCTGCAGAGTCGTCAACATAACGGAACTCGATGCGATTGACCATTGCGTCTTCGGAGCAATCGTGATGAGCGCAAAACATACTCACAAAATCCGCTGGCGACATATTTGGGAAGCCTTCTCTGGCACAGTCATCAGCCGTAATGGCGTTCAGCGGCATAGCACATATTGAAACGATTTCAAGCAGGCAAATCCGTCTTACATGCTCGCCCTTTTTTAATCCCATTGCCTGTTCGACTGCCCAAACACGGACACCTGGGCGCAAGAACCACCATCCAAGGCGGCGTGTTACTGTTTTTGTGTGCGTGCGTATTTGCTTGGTAGTCATACTAAATGACATATTTCTAGGCATTTTATTGCTCCATTGCTAAAACAAAGATGGTTCTTCTTTTACCCTGTTCGCGCAACCAGCGGTGTCATTTGTCCACTGTCATCTGCCAGCCGAAAAACAGTTCTGTTTTACGACGTGAACGTTTTGTTGGTTTTAACTCTACGTAGTATAAATCCTCATCCGTCCCGTCAGTCTTATTATTCTGGTCGCGACCCAAAATGCGGATTATTTTCCCACTCCTTCCCGGGCATTTCGGCCCGCCGAGATAACGCGGCTGCTCCTTCTTTATAACGACAGAATCACCTACTTTTATTGTCATTGGCCAACTCTCCTTACAACAATTTCTGTAACGATTTCTTCGTTAACAAGAGACGAATTTTCATCAACCATAATCCAACAGCGCTTGACCGGGTCAAGTATCATATCACCCGCTTTTATAACCGCAGGAGGTTCGACGAAAAAATACCCATTGGGGCATAATACGAACCCCCATGTGTTATTATGTGTATTGGTTATCACCAATTATTCCTTCCAACTGTACTAACAAAAACCTTTTTAAGGCGGCTCGCTGGCAATACAGGGCGGCTTTCTTTTCTAAGTTCTATAGCCCAATCTCTCAGCAGAGATTCTGCTTTACCACCGCGAACAAAACCATTCCTGTATAGATCGTTAAGCACTTCTGTGATATAAAGTTTGTCAAATTTTGCCCGCTCATTTTTTTCTGTTCTCATCGCGATATTATCCTAAGTTGCGTTTCACAATGTAGAAAAATTCAAATTAACCGTCTTCCATGCCCCTTCGGCCCCATCCCGGACGCGAATTGCGAGATACTGCTTTGTCCCGGTAGTATTCAAGCTGTCCGAAATGATATCCATTGCGCGCTTCCATTCCGGGTCGTTTATTTTCCAGCGCCGCAGGCCCAGGATGCGATTCTTGTTGACATTCCCGGAGCGATCAACATCGAAGGCCTCATTCACTGCAACGATGAGATTTTGATTCGCTCCTTTGGACCAGCGTTTGAAGCAGTCGTCGATAATTGCCTTGGCGATTTGCAAGCGCTCGTCAAACTCCTGTACATCGTTGATTTTGATCTCGACCTGCTTGTCCCCGGAGAAGTTGGTCAGCTTGATGTTTCCTTTCCCTGTACGCTCGCCCTGGAGCTTTTTCTCCATATAGGCAATGTGTTTTGCTATTCTTTTATGGTAGCGCTCTTTTTCCTTCTTCATACGTTCCTGCAGGGCCAGCGCATTTCTTACGATCGCTTCTACCGTCTGATCCCTGTTTTTGTCCAGGGGGTGAACCATACTTGCAGGATAGGCTTTCCCGCGCGGGTCAAGCCATTCGCCTTTTGCGTTTCTCAGAGCCATTGTCTCCTTCTTTCTCAACGGGGAACCCGCTGTTTTTTAGATTGCTGACAATTCTTTTGATTTCCCTATGCAACCTGATGTAATCAGGGCCACTGGTAATATTCTCAAGTTGTTTTCTGTAAATAGCCAGGTTTTTTCTGGCGCCGACGACCCATTCCGGCTCGACCGGCTGGGTTTTCAGGACGGGGAGATTGATCAGTTCGCCGAGCAGTTTGTAAGCATCATCGTCCTGCTGTTTTTGTTGAACGATATCTTCGCTGAGTTTCTTCATGAGCAACATCTCCCAGCGGCTGGCGAGCCCATTGTTGCCGGATAAAAAATACACAAGCGATTTGGGCTTGTACTTCGGCACAGCTTCCTGCAAATCGCGAATCAGAGCCGCCACCCCGAGCCGCTGGACGTACTTTGCTATTTGCTCGTTCCAGTATTTTTCGCCCGTTCCTGCCGCGAAAGGCTGCCGGCCGGTCAACCTGGTGAATTCCTGCCGAATGCGTTCGACAGCGTTTTTATTGCGCTTCAGAGCCAACCACGCCGATTTATCCCATAAGGAGCGGAAGTACCAGACCAATTCCGGCCAGCGTTCTTCGTGGTATAACTGTTTCACGATCTCAGGCAGCTTTCCCATTTCCATCCCTTCCCTGAACGACGAGCATGCTCATTATTTCTTGTTTCCCCGTCCTCTGGAGCCTGAGCACCCCCTTGTCCATTGCCGCCAGCATCATTTCGAGGTCTTCCCGTAGAGCGGTCAAGCTGTCGCCGATAGGTTCTGCACCGTATTCAATCCAGGATACAACTTCACCCTTGGTATTAAACTTCACCTCATAGATTGTGTACATATCATCAACTTCAACCACTCTGTACTCCCAACCTTTTAAAGCATTATCATTTTGTGTTTGCATTATTTTTCTCCTGGTATGCAAGGTATGATGGGCACTTTTCATGCATGTGGCAGGTTTTGTGTGAACAATATTCTATCGTCTGACATACGGCAGAGCGTGGGTCTGTTTTGTCGAAATGGATCAGAGATTTTTTCTGAAGCAAGCCTATGTGATAGGCGTTGTAGGCTTGTCGTAGATAATTCAGATTGACACCGATTGCCTCCGCAGCAATGCGCATTGTCGCGCCGGATTCGAGAATTTGATGCACCTGTTGCATCATGCGTTCGGTGTATATTTTGTTGTTTCTATGTACCTTAATGCCGTTCCTGCTGAGGTAGGTTCTTATTGTGCTTTCCGGTCGTGACAGCGCGCATGCTATTTCCTGCGCGGACGCGCCATCCTGCGCCATCCTGACTATCTCGTCTTTTTCAGACGGATGCAGTTGTTTGCGATCATAATTGCTGCGTACCATGTTGTTCCTTTCAAGGCTACTATATACAATAAGGAAGAGACGCCGTCCCTGGCGTGTCTTCCTTTATTTGGCGGCATCCTTACCGCGCATACACTCGCGCTCCCGGTGTATCTTGCGCATCCGTGCGATGTCTTTTTCATTCAAACTATCGCGATATACAAAGATTTCCGGCGGGACGCTAATCCGCAACCGGTTTTTTTCAGGGACAAACTCGATTTCAATGTCGAGCCCTTCGAAGATGACTTTCTCACCACTTCTGAGGGTCAGGCATAAATAGTTCATGTGCCGATCTCCTTATAAGCCAGCTCGACCGCTTCGCCGGTTGCCGGCATACTGCCGGATCGCCAGGCGGTGATAATGGCAGAACTGGCGAGGACGTTGATCTCAAGCGGGTTTGCCTGCGGCAGCAGCCGAGTGATAGTTTTGATAGCGTCTGAGGTCAACACACGTTCCAGCTCGCCTCCCGCCCTGGTAATTTTATATTCGAGGTATTTCTGTGTCTGTCTGGGGATCGGTTGCAACTGTACCAGGTCTATCCGCGCGGCGACTTCGCGAATGCGCGGGTCACCCATCTTATGATAGAGTTCTTCCTGCCCAAGCAGGATAATCGCGAGCTGTTTGCGGAAACCGTCCTGCAGCTCGTGAAAGCGTTTCAGCGCTTTCAAAGTATCGAGAGTCAGATCGTGAGCTTCGTCGATCATCAGGATCAGCTTTTTCCCATCCCGGCTTTTTTCACGCATAATGCGCTTGAGCCAGCGGTTTTTCGCTTCAAGATTCTGTGGGGCTGTAAGCTGGCCGTTCGTCCCGGTACCGCCGCGCAGAAAGAGGAAGTCCTGGATCATGGCGTCCGCCAGAGAGCTGGGTTTCAGCCGGTTTTTCTGGTTGATAAATGGTTCGGAGATGAGGTAGTTTTTCTCCATTCCGAGCCGCTCTTCGAAGAGAGTTTTTAGCACTGTCTTACCACTGCCTACCTTGCCCCAAAGCCCGATGAATTTGCAGTTCTTTGCCGCATCAAGCATCTTGCTGAGGGCATGGTTGTGTTGCGGCGTCGCAAATACGTCTGCGATGCTTTCCAGCTCGTTTGTAAAAGGGTCTTTGTTCAGACCCAACTCGCGCAAAATCTCCTGAGGTATCACTTGTGCGCCTCCTTTGAGTACGTGTGCAAGCCCGGTTTTTTTCAGCGGGCTGGTGGTCGTGACCGGGACAAGTTCCCAGCACGTCTGAATTGTTTCCGCGGCGATGCCCTGCCGGCGTAATGCGTTTTCTATGTTCGCAATGACTGTTGCGCGATTCTGCCGTTTTGGGAACCGCTGCCAGCGGACGATTTCGTACAGTACCGTGCGCGCGATCCCCGCTTCCTGTGCGAGAAGTCGATACGACACCCCACAGGTTACGAGTATCTCGTGCAGCCGGTATCTTTTGTTTTCTCCTTTCATCTTCCCGTTTCCTTCGTATTATGCCTGCCCGGCGACACGACGTTGGTTTATCGCCATGTCGCCGTTTTTGAGCTGCTGCAACACATCGCGGAAATAACTTTCCGGATGCTCTGTTTTTCCAGCCATGATCGTTTCGATCCAGGCTGTTTCTTCTGCTGTCGGCGGTGCACTGCACCAACCCTCTGCCTGCAGCTCCAGGACGAACCACGTTCTGCTACGCATAACCTGGTCGATTTTCACACCATCCCCGGGGACGCGACTCTCGTCGAAGGGCTGCCCCTGTTGCGAGATATAGGGGCGCCGCCACGCTTCTTTGTAAATTCCCCGGATGCGCAAACCGGGGTTTTCCTGTGCTTCGATTTCCCGTTTGTGTTTGACAAATTCCGGCTCCGGCGGGGCCTCGTGCCGGCCGAGCCCGCGCAATCCTTTTTCGGTGTATTGGACTTCGTACTCTTTGTCGTTGAGTACAACCCATATTTTTTCCCGCTCACCCGGCATGCGGTAGATTTCCACCATCTCGTCGATGAATTTCAGAAAGGGCTCACGGAAGGGGAGTTGCCACGCTCTGCCATCGATCTTAACGCACATGTCGCGGTTGATCTTGCGCCGGATGGTATCCATATGCAACAGGCGCATAATGTCTTCGTCCGGCACATCGATTAAGCGTTTTGCAGGGATACTGACCCAGCGCTCGAAAGGCGCCACCCCGGTCGTGCTGTGCGGGCGATTGTTGACGTAGTAGAGATAATCAGCGAGGTCAGCGTTCGCCTGCTCCAGCGATTTCCACTTGCCGAATTTGGTATTCTTCTCGAATTCCTGCAGAAATTTGAAGGAGTTTTCGACTTTCCCTTTTGCGCGCGAATTGCCGACTTCGTGCTTGATGATTTTTACATCCAGAATCCGCATCGCGTTGGTGAACTTTTTTGACTTTACAACGGAGTCGTTATCTGTGTAAATGAAGTGTGGCATACCGCGAAATGGGAACCCGGGGATATCATCCTTCGCGCGCCAGGCGTGATAAAGAAAATCCATCCACGCGTAGGTATGGTTGCCGAGATAAAAGCGTGCATAGAGCGCGCGACTATAATCATCCCGCAGGGCCAACAGTGTGATGCGCGGTTTTTTGTTACCGGGTTTGTTTTTATAGCGTTGATGCGGCCCTTCATATCCGATAGTCCCGTCATCATCCAGGTAGAACTGTTGTGCTACGGTGGAATCGATTTGATGAAGCTGGTTCGGGTATTTCGCTTCAAAACTCACGTATGGTCGCAGGTCTTTTTTATTTCTGCTTCGGCTGATTCCTTTTTGCCGCAGATGCCTGTTGTATGTCGCCGGGTTAACGGAACCGAGATTGTTCGCCCGTGCTACCTCGCAAATCGTTGGTGCGCTGAAATCTCCGCGCACGGTGTACCACGAAAGCGAGGTGAATGCATCTTCCTCTATCGCTTTCATGGCGCCTTTGTCCGCGCGGCGACTGCGCCGTGGGCGCACGTCCCGGCTATGGTGGTACACACGCGTAACATCACAACCGAACTGTTCCGCCAGCATCCGTGCTTTTCTCCTTGCGTATTTCCCTGTCAAACCCGCCATCTCTTCCCTGATGATGTCGATGTGTTCTTTGTCCAATTTCATACCTTATCGGGGGGTGAGATGTGTCAGTCTTCGTCAAAATCCTGGTCAAAAGCGGAGAAGTCGAACTTCCCGGAGTTTTCGATTTCAGCGAGTTTTTCACGCGTCCGGTCTTTGAATTCTACCGGGTCAACGACATTTTTCCTCAGCCAGCGCCAGACGAACGCAAGCTCGCGTTCGATGCGTTGCTGCAGGAACTGGCATCTTGCCAGCATCAGTTCGTCATCCAGGTTCGGCGGGTCTTTTGCCAGCTTGTGCGCAAAAGCCTCTGTCGCGCCGATGAAGTTGTTATATTCGCCCCACCAGCTCGGCAGCGGGTCCGCCGGCTTTTCGCCTGTCGCCAACTGGCGAACGCGTTTTTGCAGGTCATCGCGTTCCTTTTTCAGGGCAGTGCGTTCATCCAGCAGTTTCTCCTTGGCATCCTTTTCCTGCTGCAACTTAAACTTGAGCTTTTCCTTCTCGCGCTTGATGTATTCCTCGAGATCGCGCTTGCTCATGGCGACGAGTTCCTCTTTATCTTTGCCCATGAACTCGCCATCTTGTTTTAAATTCTCCACCTCAGCTTGCGGGGCCGCTAGCAGGGTATAGAGCTTTGTCGTGCCCATTTCGCGGACAAAGTCATCGTCAAACCCATAAAACTGCTTGGTGACGGCGATGTATCGTCGCGCTGTTCTTTCAGTGATGCCAACCTGTTCCAGAGCGGCGAGGAAATCGCCGTGTCCTTCCATTTGTTTGAGAACGATGAGACAACGGCCGACTTCCAGGTTGGCGAACACGGCGGTCTGCGCGGCTTTGCGCAGACGACGGATATAGCGGTCTCTGTTATAGTCCTGCCCGTCGGCAAAAACCGCGACTTCCTGATACCGCTTCTGCTGCAACGCTTTGGCTTTGTCATAGAGTTGAATAGCGTCTTTCGCTTTTTTCTGTGCATCTGGATTTGGTCTTGTTTTGTCGTTATTTTTGGACATCGAACACCTCATCGTTGAATGCTGAGACCTCGGCAGCGAGGTCATAGTGCAGTTTTTTCAGTTTGTTGAGATAGCGCCCTGGCAGGGCAAAAAACTTCCTGCTGAGCGCGAATTTTTTGCCGTCGGCGCTGATCTCCATCCAGCCGCTGGCGGCGATGGTTTTGCAAACGCGAAATGTTTTGTTGTAATCGAGGTTGCAAATATCCGCCAGCTCGGCGATGCTATACATCTGCAGCGGGGTGGTGTGGGCGATGATGGAGTTAATGCATTCAAGCCCATCGGCCAGGGCGCGGATGATATATTTGTCGTCTGCTGCCGTCAATTCGCCCTCCCGCCGTTTCTGGTTGCGATTTCTTCCAGCTCAAACAACGCATCTGAAATTTCCCTGGGAGTCATGCGGCCGTCCTTGGTAATGCGCCAGCCGCGATGGGAAACGAGGGAAAAGTTGTTCAGAATGACGATATGCGTACACAAGCTTTTGCGCATATTTTTGAGTTCGCGTTCTGCGTTGGTCGGTGTCATGGCTTTCTCCTGTGTTGTGCTGTGCGGGTCTTCGAACAAGCTGAAGACTTCTTCCTGAGTTGTGCAGAAACCGTAAAGCCGGCCGTAGCGCAGGATGGCGTCGAAGGCGGTACGCTGATCTGCCCTGGTGCCGGCCTCGACGAGGTCAGCAAGCAGATTCATGAAAGTCTCAACGCGCCTGTCACTTTCCCGCAGGCCGGCCCGGGCGGCAACAATTTTCCTGATTTGTTCAGCGATCATATCCTCCCCCTTAACTGCGCAGCTCACCGCGCTGAGTGATCTCGAAGATCATATCGTTGACGAGGATGTGCACGATGTCATTTCGTCCAGGCACGGCACGGACGGAGATGTCTTTGTGTGCGAGCCCCATAAAGGGTTGCAGGCGTGGCAGGTGCCACCTTTTGCCGGCAAAAGTAAAACTGTGCGTGCGCCCGACGCGGCGACGTACCCAGCGCATTTGTTTGTTCAGGTCGCGCCCGGTGCGGCGCACAAAGGCGCGTTTCTTCTCCGGGTCATCCGGGCCGATGATGATACCGATTTGGCGGTCGAAGAGATAAGCACTCAGCCGCCCCGCGGCCCAGACGGCCAGCCCGAGAACGGACAGCGTGATGATAAGAATAAGCATGAGATCATCGATACCGTCGCCGGGCTTGGGCAGGTACGTGTACAGGGTTTGCATCGTGTTTTGCATGGGTCGTCTCCCGTTTTTTGGTTCAGGCGCCGAGATCGAGTTCGAGCTGACGCCAGTCCGAGTTGACGCGCTTGCGCAAGCCCTCGACGAAACATGCGAGTTCGTAGAGAGATTGCGTTGCGGCATCGCGGTTTTTTTCTGTTGGTTTGGGAAAAAACAGGCGCAGGTTGTGCACCAGTTCGAGATGCAGAATGTGCAGGCGATCGAGAATTTCGCCCTGGCCGAGATGGTTAACACGGCTGCGCGGCGGGCGCACACGCAAAAAGCCGTGTTGCCGGTTCTGCACATCGAGAATGCTGTAGTTGCGGGTGATCTGCATAAGCTTGCCGGCGCGCGGAATAGTCAGGTCGCAGCCGGAAGCCCCGGGAGTAGAAATGCGGTAGAGATAGTTTTCCGAGAACCCGGTTTTGTCGGCGAGTTGTTTGATGTTGAAACCGGATTGGCGGACGGTGCCTGCGATGGCCTCGGTCAGGTTCAGCATGATATCTCCTTTCCTGGGGATATGCACGCAGAAGACGCTGCAGATCAAAGCTGTTAAAATGATTTTAACGGTCATTTCTTCCTTGCCCTGCGTTTGTTGGTGGGTTAGATTGTTATGCAGCCCTGCGCTGCGCGGATTGTTTGCGGTACTGTTCGTAAAGCTTTTCGAGCTTGCGATCGTAGTTTTTGCTGTTTCTTGTACCACGTTCAAGGTACGTCACATAGCGATGACTAAAGCCTAAAATAGCCGCTAAATCTGATTGCGTTAAACCCATGCGCCTCCTGATAATTGTTCTATATTCAGGCTTACTGACGCGAATTACAGGTTTAATTTTGCACATACCGTCTCCATTTTTTTGTTCTATATTTTAAACATCGACGGCGTTAAAATAAACCTTTAAACTTTTAATGTCAAGAAAAAGATTAAAAATGATAGTTGATGATAAAAATATTGGCCAAAGATTAGAATTTTTGATCAAAAAAATGGGCTACACAAGAAAAATTGACTTCCTATCCACGTCAGGTATAAAAAAGGGGACACTATATACGATTATAAAGAACAACAGAAGGCCTACAGCCAAAACCCGAGCTAAACTTGAAGCGATGGGAATCAACGTGGACTGGCTTCTGACCGGCGAAGGCGAGCCATTGCTTGCGCGTGAGGACGAATCCAAATCGGCTACCGGTGTCCGATTTGAAAAAAGCGAGGGGGCCACGCCCCCGGCTGCTGAGAACATGCAGGTTCGGGATGCAGCGCAGGGCGAGCGTATGGTTTACAGTAGCGAGTTGTCGTCATACAAAATGCAGCCGCCCGGCTTTGTACGACAGGGCGGGGATGAGGTGGTGGCATTTATCCGGATACTTAACCGGCTGGA
Organism: Chromatiales bacterium; assembly: GCA_026999335.1. GTDB lineage: Bacteria > Pseudomonadota > Gammaproteobacteria > SZUA-152 > SZUA-152 > DRQN01. Next base: position 26,356 of record JALTPW010000085.1, on the reverse strand, counting down.
TACAAAAGAGCTGGAGCTCGTGGGTAAGCTGATCGCGGCGGAGATAGAGGAGAGAAAAAAGAAAATATGACGAAATTGTCAAATCGGCCACCGGTGGCCGATTTGAGCGTAGGGCATTGCGAAAAATGCTAAATATGCTCAAAAAATATGGCTATTTAGTGAAAAGCAAGACTTCATCGGGTTGGCGGGTTTTTACATTCTGATGCTCAGCCGGCTGGTTGGCAAACTGATCGCGGCGGAAATAGAAGAGAGAAAAAAGAAAATATGACGAAACTGTCAAATCGCCCACCGGTGGCCGATTTGAGCGTAAGGGGATGTAAAAACGACACCGGTGTCGTTTTTGAAAAAAGCGATGGCTGTGCCGTCCTTATGCTGGTGATATAAGCATAAGCAGTGAAATATATATCTGCATTCGCCCATTTTAGGTTGTACAGGAAGGCGTTAGGAACGACGTATTTATTGATGATTAACTTCAGGATGAAAGGGGATATTACCATGCAGGATGCAAATGAGAAACATTGGGCGAGGCCTCTTCCTCTCCAGTATGCAAAACACAAAATTGTCCGCGAATATTTAAAGGCCTGGTTCCCCATACTGGGCTTTTCTTACGACCGTATCTTATATCTTGAAACCCATGCCGGCCGGGGGAAGTTCACGACAGGTGAAGACGCTTCTCCACTCGTGGCGATAAAAACTCTTTTATCTCATAGCCATCTTCACAACATTTTGGGAAACAGCGAAGTCCGTTTTATTTTTATGGAAAAAGATCAAACGAATGCTGATCTTTTGATAAAACACATAAAATCTTTAAAAGATGATATTCCAAAAGGCGTCTATGCATCTGTCAGTGCAGATGATTGTTTCAAGACATTAAAGAGCATATTGTCGCATCTGGAGAAAACAAGCAGCCGGCTTGCAACTGCTTTTGTTTTTGTTGATCCTTTTGGTTTTACTATTCCGGGCGACATTCTCTCTCAGCTTTTTAAAGCGGGCCGGGTTGAGCTATTTGTCAATATCATGTGGCGTGAAATGGATATGCAAATGGCTAATGTCCTTAAAAGAGGTGTCAGTTCATCAACTCTGGACAGTGTGTTCAATGGAGAAAGGTGGCGGGATATTGATAGAAGCCTTGACTATGGTGAGCGCGCGGAAAAAGCAATCACATTGCTGAAAGATGTTTACGGCGCAAAATGGGTAACATCAATAAAAATGCTCGGGAAGAATAATAGAGAGCGTTATATTCTAGCACACTTTACTGACAGTGATAAGGGCAGGGATGTAATGAAAAATGTTATCTGGAAAATCTGCCCGGATGGCGGTTTTTATGCTCGCAGTTCTGATGACCCACAACAGGCTGTATTGATTACCCCGGAACCAGATTTGAAACCGCTTGAAACATGGCTACATAACCAACTAAAGGATAGTTCTGAGCGCTGGCAGGAACTCGATCAACGATTGCTCAGTGAACTCTGGCTGCCCAAGCATCTTGCTCAAATCATAAGAAGGTACAGGAAAGACGGCCTTATTTCTGCCGAAGAATATTCAGGAAGATTCAGCAAAAAAGCTAATCCATTGCTAATCCTGAAAGGAGAACAAAATGGCGGGAAACAGTAAAATCGAGTGGACTGAATCGACCTGGAACCCAGTGACTGGATGTGATAAAGTCAGCCAGGGTTGCAAGCATTGTTATGCTGAAACCATGGCAAAACGCCTATATGCCATGAGGAACCCTCGTTATAGAAATGGTTTTTCAGTCACGCTACATGAGGATCTCATCGAATTACCTCTGCGCTGGAAAAAACCACGGACTATTTTCGTTAACTCCATGAGCGATCTGTTCCATAAAGACGTTCCTGATGCTTTTATCAGAGCAGTCTTTGATACGATGTGTCGGGCTTATTGGCATAATTTTCAGATTTTAACCAAGCGTTCTGCCAGACTGCTGGAACTGTCGAATATTCTGGAATGGTATCCCAATATATGGGTAGGCGTGTCTGTGGAAGACCGCAAGTCTTTATACCGTATTGACCACTTACGTACTGTTTCTGCTGCTGTCCGTTTTTTGTCAGTCGAGCCACTGCTTGAGTCGCTCGGTGTTATCAATTTGAGTGGAATATCCTGGGTTATTGTTGGCGGGGAATCCGGCCCTCATGCTCGTCCAATGTCTCCTTCCTGGGTACGTGATTTGCGCGACCAGTGCACAAGAGCAGGTGTTCCTTTTTTCTTTAAGCAATGGGGCGGCGTACAAAAAAAGAAAACGGGCAGACATCTCGACGGCCGCACCTGGGACCAAATGCCGAATAAACATGCAGTGGTTGCATAGCTCATAGATTACTTCAACTTCTTCCCCTCAATAAGGCGCACTTCTAAATTAAGGATTTGCGCCTTTTTTATGCCTTCTATTATCTTCGCTCTTTGTTCATGTTTGTTCACCATCCGGCGCAAAAACAAGGAGTTATACCGTATTTTCCCCCCAGACGTGTGCAAAGAGCGGCAAGGGGTCGTCTCCTGCCTCTTTGCCCTGCGGCGGGTGGTTTTCTCTTCCCGGGCCACCCGCGCTATTTTTAAAATTCTGAACTGTCCCGGAGCCTCTATGCCCAACCTCGATGCTTTTGTTCTGCGTGTTGAAAAGTTAGAGAAAGATGTCACGAATATCCGTCGCAGTCTGTATGGTGATGGAAACGGCGAGATCGGTCTGATTCGTCGCGTGGACAAAATCGAATACATCGTAAACTCAATCAGAAAGCAGAACTGGTTTCTCATCGGTATGATTGCCGGCATCTACATCAAGGTCATAACAGATTGGCTGGTGAAGTAGATGGCGTATTCGCAAAAGACAAAGGAGGCGGCTTTCAAAATTTTTGCCGTTTGCGAAAGCTATGAGGAAACGGCTCGCCAGATGCGGCAACGTTATCCTGCAGATTGCGCGCGGATGCGCCGGCAAACGATAAAAAAGTGGTATTCCAGACTGGGCTGGCGTGAGCGCCTGGAAAAAATTAAGGCGGAGATCGCCCAGGCAACCAATGCAGAGATCGTCTCAGAGCGGCAAAAGATGCTGGGCGATCTGCGACAAATTTATGATCGTCTCGTGCTGGAGCTGAAAAACGATGACCTGCAACCGCGCAGTCTCGAAGGCGGGATAAATTCCCTCAATACCATCATCTCAAAAATACAGGAACTTTCCGGGACAAAAACAACTGGTACGGTACAAATCGAGCAGATGATCACGGTTATATTTCAGGCTCTGAGCGAGGACGAAAAGGCCGCCCAGTTGCTCGCCGGCCGGCAGGAAATCCTGCTGCAACATATCCGGGAGAAATTGGCACAAATCGAGGAACAGAAGTGAACACGGCAACAACCAAAATCCTCAAACAGACGGAAAAAGAACTGGAGCGTTTTTCCGTACGGGCCACCCGGTTTAATCCGGAAAAATGGGATTTTGCAAACTGGTTGTACAAACATATCCGAGTGAAACAGGGCGGTAAAATCCGTCCGTGGTCTCTGGAAGGCTTCGAGCCCTATCGGCAAATCGTCCAAAACATGCACAAGGAACAAGAACACTGGGTTCTGAAAGGCGCACAGATCGGTTTTTCAACGCTGATGATAGGGTGGAATCTGTATCTGCCCTACTGGCGCGGCCTGGACTGTGGTTATGCGTTGCCAAATAAGGTAATGATCAAGCCATTCATGAAGACGCGATTTTCGCAGGAGCAAATCCGGCAGAACAAGGTTTTGAAGGCACATTATCGGCTGCATGAGAGTGATCTATACTTTGACTGCGGCGCAAACTATATCTACTTCCTTGGCGCAAACGTGCTGAGCGAGGCGCTTTCGCGGCCTATGGAGCAGCTCTCGCTTGACGAGGTGACGATCATCAAGCGCGATGCGATCGAACTCATCCAGGAACGACTGGACGCAGCTGAGTTTGGGCAGTTGAATGGCTTTGCCAGGGAAATCTATCCCGGCGGCCCGGCAGACCAGGGCTTTCAGGACGGCAGGCAGAATGTATATCTGTTCAAATGTCCTGCCTGTGGACATTGGCAAAACCTGGAAGAACTGATCTACGAATCCAGCTTAAACCGTCTTGAAATTCCGAGTTGCATCACACGCACGGCGCAAGGATGGTCAATCTGCTGCGTGCAATGTGGCAAAGCCTACAGCCGTAAAAATACCGGTCAGTGGGTCGCACGGCATCCGGATAGAGAAGTGCAAAGCTACCGGGTGCCGCAGGTGATCTTTGAATCGAAACCCCTCGACCGGTTTATGCGCAAGTGGCGTCGCACGGCGAAGAAAAAAAGCCACCGGGCCAAACTCCATAGCGCCGCTCTCGCCATCCCGGATGCAGGTGATTTGCAGCGTATCAGCAAGGATGTTCTCGCGCAACTCAAGCGGCCTTATCGGATGCGCAACAGGGCGGACTGGAGTATCGGCGGTATGGATATGGGCAATGTCTGTTATCCGGTTTTTGCGGATTTTGCAGACGACGTGCTCCAGACGATCTGGTGGCAGGAAGTGGATTCCGACGAAGTCGTCGATGTGGTCGCAAAATTGATTCGCGACATGAACTGCATGAAGTTTGTCATAGACGCGCTACCATTGACGCCTGAGGCACGCAAGCTGGCTTATCTCTTCCCGGATGTCGTGGTATTGAACTACTATAAAGGAGACGAGCTGAAGGAAAAGGAAGCAGACCACCTCGGCAATCAATACCGGGTGATCACGCAGGACAGGGAAAATGCTCTGGATTCCTACTGCGATTTGTTTGTTCCGGAGGCACCGCGCATCGTCTTTCCTGCTCGGGTCGTAGAAGCAGACGGCCGCGAGGTTGATTTTGAAGATTCGACGTTTGCAATGCACCATATGCGCGGCAGTCAAAAAGACGAAACTGACGACCCACGCCTGGGGAAAAAGGTGTATAAATTCAAAAAACACATCCCGAACCACTTTTTCCATGCAGGGAACTACCTTGCCACGGCGATGGCTCTGCTGGCGCGGGATGAAGGTGAATTCCACGGCGTCGTGCCGATATTTGGGAGTTTTGCACGTGACTGAAGAAATCAGACCGAAACGCATCGTGCTGTACATTCGCGACAAGGGTATAGGACTTGTCCTGCCGCCGGAGTTGGAAAAAGTCGAGCTACCGCAACGCTTAAAAGACCTGCAACTGGCAGAACGTATTCGATTCTGGTTCGCTCTTCTGCTGGAGCTGCTGGAAATGTATCGCCGGCGCGAGCCAAAAAGGAAAATTTTGTATCGCTGGCTCAAATTGCTGGCACAAATTCTTGCGCCGCTTGTAGCGCTGAAAGCAAAAAAATGATTCCGGACGACCCGGACGTATTGCGAACCGAGCTCTGGCGTGCAATCGACACGCTGGAAGCAATCCGTGCCCTGACTATTGCCGTACCTGATGAGATGTGTTGCGAAGCGCAAACAGCGCTTTCACAAATCGCACAGGAAATAAAAACCTGGGACAATCTGAATGAATTGGTTGACGCGTCTGCTACAGAAACTCCTGGCGAAACCGCAGACTGAAACACTGTTGCTCGATCTTGCTGCAGATGAGGCCCCACTGCCGCCGAAGGGGCGAAGCTCTGTCGAGGAGCGTGACGACCTGACCACAAGAGCAGGCGCCCTGATGCAGGAATTTTCCGGATTGAATCCGGATATCCCGTTTGAGTGGGTTGAGTTTATACAGCGCCTGGCTCTGGTGAACCCGAACATCTCCCACGCCTTGTCGAACCTGGTCAGCATGGCGAACAACGGGCATCATGTCAATATCGACGCGGCAAACGACGGAATCGTCGAGCGCGCATATAAGCGCTTGAACGAACAAGCATATCGGTTGTATCCGCTCTCTTCCGGTATCGATGGACTGATCAATCATTATATCGAACAGGTTGCTTTGACCGGCGCAATAAGTTCTGAAGATGTTGTCACGCCGGCTCTGGATGGTGTTGAACGAATCGCGATTGTCCCGACACATAAGATCAGGTTCAAATATAAGGATGGCCAGTATATACCATACCAACAGGTCAGCACGGGCGATTTGGTGGAGCTGAACCCGCGAACATATAACTACTATGCTTTCCGCACGAGCGGCAACAGCCCTTACGGTATCCCGCTTTACATGGCTGCTATGGACTCGATCCTGACACAGCGTGATATGCAGAAGAACTTCAAGTATATCATGCGTAAATTTGGTCTCCTTGGGCTCGTTGCAATGACGCTGAAATACCGCCGGCGGGCACCGAACGAGACAGAAACAGAATATGCAAAAAGCAAAAATGAGTACCTGAACAAGGTCCTGTTTGCTCTAAAAGCAAACTATATGCAGGGCCTTATGGTGAAGTTCGACGACCAGACGATAGAGCACTTCAACATTACCGCACAGGCGCAGGGGGTAAAAGAAATCTGGAAGATGAACGAGCAGGCAATTGCGAGTGGTATGCAGACGGACGGGGTAATGGTCAATGGCGAGACGAACAGCACAGAGACTTTCGCGAATGTGACATATATGTTCATCACTCGGCAGGCAAACAATGTGCGCCAGCTCGCCAAGCGCCGGATGGAAAAAACCTATCGGCTGGACCTGGCCTTGCAGGGCATTCCTGTTATGGATATCTCTTTTCGTTTCAACGAGAACCCTGCGCGAAAACCGCTCGATGAGGCCCAGGCACAGGCCCAACGAGAGGCGGCAATTTTGAAGAAAGCACAGTTCGGCGTCATCGATCCGGACACGGCAGCGCAAGAAATGGGGTATTCGGCCTGGTACGATCCCGCGCGCCTTGATGCAGCGGGGAATAGCGGTTTTGTTGGGGGTGATGTACAGCCGCAGCGCCGCAAATTCACCTATGACCAAAACAGCGGGCGGTATTTGTATTCGCGTCCGCGGCTCGGGATGATATCTTTGCAGCGCGGTAGTGAGGAGTTGGCTTCGGAACGTACTATCCGCCGGCTGCTCGAAAAATTCGGGCAGGAGTACCTGCAGGCTATTGAACCGTTCCTGAAAAATTCCGTGCAGGAATCCCTCGCTGTGCTTGAGGGGTTTATCCGTCGTAGCCGGCTTTCGCAGTTCCGTGATGCGGATGATTTTGCGCAACAGGCCTTCAATCTGATCTCTGAAGTTTATGTCGATGCCTTCCGCCCGACAAAGGCGCGGCGCGCACTGCAGGCACAGGTAAAAAAAATCTACGAATACTATCGCATTGAGGATGATGAAGCGGTAAGCGCGTCCGGGGTCCGATTCAGCATGACGGCAGAGGATCGCCGTGTTATGGACTTCATGCGCCGAATCGATCGTTTTTATCTCTCGAAATATATTTTCAACGAAAGTACGGAAAGTACGATTCTGGACTTCCTGAAAAAAGAGTTTATCGAGAATGGCGAGGGGATTTTTGACCGAACGTCTGCCGAAATGCTGGAGCGTTTTATACAACTCGCCGGCGACACTCTCGAGCCACTCTCCGGGTTCGAGGCGAAGCGCATTATCACTACCAGTGTGCAGCGTATGCGTTCCTGGGCGAACATCTTCCAAATGGAAGATGCCGGTTTTGAGTATGCGCAGGTCTGGAATCCAAGCCCCGTCGCGGAAATCTGCATCTATATGTCCGGGCGGCTGATACCGGTCAGCACTGCAGCACAGGCTGTCTCCAAACTGGCGTCACAGAGCCCTGAACAGTTTGCCGCCGGGCTAAAACCGATTACGCCGGCGCGCATACAGGCACAGGGTGTTGCCTCTGCCGTAGCAGCAGGCGAAGGCTTCCCACCTTACCATCCGAACTGTAAAACCCGTCTTATTGCAACGGATAAGAAGCCAGAGGACGCCCAGGAAGGCTTGCGCGCTCTGACAAACAAACAAATTGAGGACTATCTTGCACGCATAGGCACTGAGGTACACGCATGCGAAATTTGATTTTATTGGTTGTTTTGACAAGCTGCGCCGTGGCGGCACAGGAACCCACACAGCGCCCGGACAGCTTGCTTCTTCCGGTTCCGGTGGTTCAGGATACATTATTTGTATCGTGGCAGCAGGAAAATATCGATACACTCGGGAATGTCATTCCCTGGAGTGAAATTCAGTTCGATGTTGCCGTTAAAAAGGCGCCCTATGCTGAAACATGGCGTCCGGTGGTAATGGCAATTCCTTCTGATACATCGCAGATCATCACACGCACTATACAGCTCGAGCCGGGAGAATACAGACTAACAGTCTGGGCATGTCGGGTAAACAATGCAGGTGTATTTTGCAGTCCCGGGGCACCGTATGCGGAATTTATTTTCGCTCCTGAAAACCCGCCGGCGGGGGATCGAGAGACGAGGAGGTATAACATTACTATAAAAATTATGGCGCGCTAAAACGCGCTGAGAGCTACGATCTCAATACAGTACGTCTGAAGACGCAGGGTGCGGTGTGATTGTGGAAATCGGCGCAAGCGGCCGCGTCCGGATTTGATTTATCACAAAGGGAAACCCTATGAAAAAACGCGACCGGATCAATTTGCCGGCATATCTTCGCCTGCATGCCGGGAATAAGGCTTTGTTTTATGGCCGGCTGCAGCCGGAAAAGATTATCTTTGGCACCCAGGCAAAACAAGATTTGCCGGGGTGCCAAAGCCTGGATGAACTGCAACCAAAACCGGAGGATTATCTCAAACTAAAATTCCGCGCCCTGTCTGCAGCTTATCTTGGGGAATTTGGATATTATCTCGATTTCTCCAGGCCGGGTGTTCTGCAGGCGTCTATTCCCCTTATGTTGCCGAAAGACAAAGGCGGCAGCCGGCGGACAATGCTGAAATTCCATCGCAACCATTCCGAGGAGATTGAGGCCCGGATCGGCTTTGTTACCGGTGCGGAGTGGGGAGATGCCACCGGCGACCAAAACTATCCAGGAATCAACATCGACGTTCTGCTGGACTGGAAGCTCGCGCCGAACGAGGCCAGGCAATTAATGAGCGATCCGCCACTGATCGACAGCGTAAGCGTTGCAGTGATTTTCGAATTCGAACGATCTCACCCTGACTTGCCGTCCTGGACTTTCTTCGACATGCTCGGCCGGGAGGTTGATGGCGAGATTGTACGCATTATCGTCTCGAAGATTCTTGATTACCGGCATGTTGGGCTAGTGACAGAAGGGGCAGATGAAGAGGCGGATATCATCGAGCGCATGAACCAGAACTTTATTAACAGTCAAAATTTACACCAAAACAATCCACCGCCGGGATCGAGCAGCGGTCAGGCGGGCAAACAACACAATGGAGGTGACAGCATGAAGCTGATCCTGAATGCAGAACACTGTGCGACGCTTCGCGAGCTGCTCGGGCTGGATGAGGACGAGCTGACGGAACAGGGCCTTGCCGGCGCTGTCGAGGGCCTGGTGGCCTCAAACCGGGAACTGCGCGAGGCAAAGAGGGCAGCGGCAGAGCGTGAGAAACAGTTCGATGCGTTTCTGAAGTCCAGGCGGGAAGCGTTACAGGCCACTATCGCGAAGTTGGAACCGGAATCGAAATTGATCGGCATGGTGGAAAAATTCGGTCTTGCAGAGATCGATGAGCTGGATGCAGAATATCGGGAACGCCTGGAAAAAGCCTTTCCTTTGCGGTGTGCTGACTGTGGTTCCAGATCAGTCGAACGCCGGTCGTCTGTGGAAAAACAGCCTAATCCAGCCGGGCATGAAAATGGCGTAGCCATCAAGCCGGGGAATTTCCGCATCGCCGGCTAATGTCGCCCTGTAACTTGTAATGTAAATAAATTCTGCCATAAAACTGGAGGTAAAAAATGGGATGGAACAAATTTGATCGTTCCGGGCAACTGAGCGAACTACTCGGCTATGAGGGTTCCGGCACCTTTACGAAGGGTACCGACGAAGGCAAAGCCGCATCAATGACAGCTGGAAAAATCAAGGTCGGTGCTGCAAATGAAGTGTTGCGCGGTGTCATCAAGGCGATTTCCGGGACGGATATAACGGTACAGGTACGCGGCCTAGTAACTGTTACATACACCGGGACGGCGCCGACGGCAGGAGCATGGAATAAGCTCGAATGTGGCGCAGGTGGTGCAGTACAAGTCGATGCGACAAATGGACACGAATATTTTGTTGAAAGTGTCGATACCAGCGCGAGCACATGCGTGATTGATCTCGGCTGACTGAAAAGAGTAACGGGAAGAGCCAAAGCAAAGAAAACCAGAAACTTCAAAGGAGTAGCACGATGCCTTATACAATTGAACAGTTGCTTGCTCATGCCCAGGCGGCTGGGATTGACCTGCGTGCTCTGGCGGCAGAGGTCAACCGACAGGCTTTTCCCGGCGTTAAGAAAACCACCTTCAAACGCTTGAACGTAGAGCGCGGCATGTATAAGCAGGCCGCAAAAGAAGGAGTCAGCCTGACGGAAATTCTCGAGCGCGAAGACCCATCTGAAAACTACCCCGGTGTTGGTCTGGATGCCTTCGAGCGCCAACTCGCCGCACGCGGACTCAGCGTCGCCGGCCGAGCCGCCGTAAAATTGGAAGAGTTTTACGACACACCGGACAGTTCCGTACTTTTCCCTGAATTTATTGATCGGCAGGTGCGCATGGGGGAACTGCTCAGCGATGTGACTCTGCGGGATGATGATATCATCGCGACAGAAACGGAGATCGATTCCATGACGTACGAGAACGCGATCGTCGATCTGACCAGCGACGTGAATATGAAGATCGTGCCGCAAGGAACAAAATTCCCGCGCGTGAGCATCACGCTTTCGGATAAAACGGTCACGTTGCGCAAACACGCTATCCTGATCTCGCAAACGTATGAGCATTTGCGCGGCATTCGCGTAAACAAAATGGCTGTTTTCCTGCGCCTCGTGGGCTGGAAAATGGCACAGGACAAAGCTGCTGATGCGCTCGACATTCTGATGAACGGCAACACTGGACAAAGCAATCCGGCATTCACTTTTGCCGCCACGGGTTTGACCTATAATAATATGGTTGATTTCTTCCTGAAATTCGACCCGTATTCTTTCCGCGTTGTCATCCTGCCGGAGGCCGGTCTCGGCGCCGTATTGAAGCTTTCGGAGTTCAAAGACAGCCGCATTTTCTCGGAGTTTCTGACTGAGGGCCGGCTAATTTCGCCGATGGGAGCTACGATGAAGCGACATGATCCGGAAACAGCATCCGTATTGGCCAGCAAAATGGTTGGTGTGGATGAGCGATTCGCTCTTGAACGTATCGTTCAGTCCGGCGCAACACTTACGGAGACGGACAAAGTGATCGACGGCCAGTGGGAAGAGCTTGCTATCTCAACCGTAGTCGGATATGCGAAGATCATCGCCGATGCCGCCGGAGTGTGGGATTACAGCTAAAAGAAAAACCAACCGGAAGCGCATAAATAAGGTTCAGGGCTGGCCCGGGCCGGCTCTGAACTAAATATGGAGGAAACAAGCAATGGCGAAAAAAATTAAAGTCAGCTTAAAGCCTGAGCTGATCAGAGGGAATTTGGGATTTGTCGATCGGGAAAGCGGCGTGATGATTTCCGCGGCAAAGTATCCGAAAGGCAAAAAATACCTCGAAGTACCTCGTACAGGTTTTGTCGAGGCGCTCATCAGCGGCGGAGACTTGGTCGAAGTGAAAGCGCAAGGACAAAGGGCAAATGACACACAAGGCGAGGGGACAGGACAAGAAAAACCGGAGCAAAAATAAACCATGATCGCTGATGAAGCCCATGTCCGCACTGTCGGGAATTTGCCTGCTGCTCTTGGTGATGCCGCGATCACGCCGCACTTACGTACGGCAAAAGCACGACTGAAAAACTGGGTCGGTGATACTGCCTATACCACCGCAGAAACAGAAGCCGCAACTCTCGGTTCTCCGAGAGACTATTCCACTGCGCAAGAGGAAACCGCGGCTATGGCTGATGCGGAGGCGTATCTGACTCTTGCCGCCGGCATGCAGAGTTGGAATACCGTTATGCAGGTATATGGCTCAAACGCGGCGGGCGTAACCCAGGAGGGCACCATCGGCGAAACGACCTATCGGTATCTGCGTCCTGACCAGCTGGAACAGGCGCAGACGCTTTATGTCCAAATGGCTGAAAAAGCTGTTGCGGAATGGCTTACGGGAGACAACGGTTTCGGGTCTCCCGGGCCTGGGCGCAGTTTCGCCTACGATGATGATGGCGACGCGATCGATGATAATTATCCAGAAAACAAACCTTAAGAGGTGATGGTATGCAACGCTATATTTTTCTGTTTCTGCTTTTTTTCGCAGTTCCTGGTCTGGCGCTGGCACAAGGAAGCGCAGGCACTGACACTTTTTTCCCGGTCAGCCTGGTAACCGTCCTGAGCGCGGTCTTGCCATACAGCCTGAAATGGTTGAAAACAAAAGTGAAGAGCGAGACGATGCGTTTTGCTATCGCTATGCTGGCTTCAGCCATAACAGGCGCAGGTGGTGCTCTTTATGCAGGTGTATCATACACAGACCTTGTGCCATTTATCACTACTGCTTTTGCAGCAAGTCAGGTTGCGTATCGCATGTTCTGGAAACCTATTTGGTCCCAGGAAACATAATGGCCAAAAAAGAGGCTTTCCCGGTCGTTTTTCTGGATTTGGACGACCGGGATTTTCGGCGTTTGCCTGCTCGGGTTGAGAAAAAGGCTGAGAAGGCGGTTAAACAGACTACGCTGCTCATCGAGGCAGCCGCTGTACGCAAAGCGCCGCGAAAAACTGGAAACTTGCAAAACTCAGGGACATCCGGTTTTTCCGGTTCCGGGTTTAACATTGTCGGCGAGGTCAAATTTACGGCGAAATACGCGATTTTCGTCCATGAAGGCACCGGCATTTTCGGCCCGGAACAGCGCGAGATTGAGATATTCCCGAGGGGGAAAAAGGCGTTGTTCTGGCCAGGAGCGGCACATCCGGTTAAGCGCGTACGGCAAAAAGGAATACGCGGCCGACCTTTCTTAAAAGCGGCGTTTGAGGAAGAACAGCCCAAACTGGCGAAGAGAATTTTCGAATGAACGAACTGATCACGGCTCTGGATGAAATCCTGACGGCAGAGACCGGTACAGGGAAATTGCTTGAGGGGGTGACTGTTCTTTGTAACGAACATGAGGGCATGAAGAGTCCCTGTGTTGTTCTAAAGCGAAAAGGCCGGGAGACAATTCAGCAGAACGAACGCTACGGTGCCTTTATCGCCCGTGCCGACCTGGTCGTTCTAGTGCAGGTTTCAAATCGTCCCGGCACAAGTAACGTTTGGCGGACGGCGGAAGAGGTAGCCGACAAAAAGGCGCGGCTGGTAGAACAGGTCATCTTACGCAATCCGGAATTGGTCTGTACATCTTACCCAAGTGGCATAACCGGGTATGGAGAGGACACAGAGATTGAGAAGTATGAGCATGTTGAGGGGATTGTGGGGAACTCGACATGGTACGTTGGAGAGAGGCTCACCTTGCGTGTAATGGTGCAGTTCCACGATAACATGCTGACCTTAAAATAGGGCACTATAATGAAAGAAAAGAAAAAAGAGCAGACAAAGGCAGAATTCGTCCGTGTGGTGCTCGGACGAAACAATGAGTATGGTCGTGCCATCCACGAGGTCGACGGAGTCAGGTATGACCTCCGCCTTGACGAGCCTGTACTCGTCGCGCGTGCCCATCTCACAGAGCTACAGAAAAACCAGCCATACCTGAAAATATTGGAGGATTAACAGATGGCAACGACCATTTCCAACAGAATTCGCATCCGCGCAGCAAATGTCGAACTTGATGCTGTCGGGGGTAATTTTTCAAGCCCGACCGATCTGGGGAAAACTTCTGAGGATGGCATTGAGATCTCGTATGAAACGACTGAGAAAGAGATCGGTAACGCCCAGGAGCCGACTATTGATGAGATTTTCGATATTGGCCCACAGCGGTTAACGATTAAGTGTGCCCTGCAGGAAATGAAAGCGACGCATTTGGCGCTCGCCTTTGGGCAAGACACGACAGACGTGACCGACAACACAACCGCCACCCCACCGAATCTGCAGGTGGACATTGGTGGATACCGGGCACCCGTATATAAGGCTTTGCGGCTGAAAGTACCACAGGTTACCACCGCGACGCTTTATGACATCTTCACTTTCTATAAAGTCAAGGTTCGCGCGGCTTATCAGCAAACATTCACATATAAAAATGAGCGCTATATTCCAGTTGAATTTCAATGTGTGCAAGACCCGGCCAACTCAAATAAATACGGAAAAATCGAGATTGAAGGAGCATCAGCATAATGGTCAAAATAAACGGGCAAGAATATGTTGTTGATGAATTGACGGTTGCTCAGGATGAGCTCATAGCGGAAATTATCGCTTTGTTGGAAAGTGATGCTGTTTTGCTCGGTGGCGAGATAAATGTTTTCTCATTGGCTAAAAGCCTTGGTGAAAAAAAATTGTTGCGCCGCTTTCTCTCTGTCGTCCTGGTGCCGGCTGGAGAGGAATTCGACGAAAGTAAATGCAAAGAAATCGAACAGCAGGTCGCGATGGTTAAATCATCTGCAGTAATGGAGGTGATTGAGGATTTTTTGCACAAAAACGCCGGCTGGATGCAAAAGCTATACAGTTATTTCCTGCCACCAGAACAGCCGGCGGAAACGGACAAAAAAGCCGCCGAGTCAGCCTCCACAAAAGGTTGATTTTCGAACTAACGCAAGGAGATATAACCGCGATTCCGGTGGCGATGAAAATGCGTATTCGCGACGCTCTTGAGTGGGTTTTTCTGGCGCGCGAAAAGCAGGAAAATGAGTTGCGCATACTGGCAGCACTGCATGGTGCTGAGCTGCAGGAAACGCCGGCACAAAAAGAACAGCAAACCGTTTCTGCACCGGTTGCGGCTGCTGCCGTACCGGGTGGATTTAGTGTGCAGAAAGTAAAAGTTTCTCCGGAGGAATTACGCCGGAGAGAACAAAAAGACAAAGGCTGATATGGCACAGCAAGAACTGGTTGGCTATTTACGCCTCAAAGGTGGAGAGCAGTTTTCACGACAACTGCGCAGCAAAGCGCAGGAAGTGAAAAAGGCCTTTCTAACGATCAACAACGCGATCGCCGGCGCAGGGATAACCCTGTTTCTGAAACGCATAAACGAAGCCGCGAACCAGGCAACCAGTGGCTTGATGGGTTTGCAGTCTGTTGCAGAATTTAAAGGCATCCAGGGGGCGGACAAAGCCGTGCGAGAACTCGAGGCTGTCAAGCTCGGCCTGCTGGATGTTTCGGATGCAAGCATGGCGTTGAAAAATCTGCTCGCCCGTGGCTATAATTTAGAACAGGCAGTACAAGCTTTAAATCGTCTGTCGAATGCTGCAGCTTTTGGACGGCAGTCTTCTCTCAGTCTCGGGGAAGCGGTTAAGTCTGCGAGCGAGGGATTGAAAAATGAGAACTCAATCCTGGTGGACAATGCCGGTGTAACCAAAAATGTATCGGTCATGTGGGCAGAGTACGCGAAGCAGATCGGCAAAGGTGTTAAGCAACTCACTCTGCAGGAAAAAATTCAGGCCGAAGTTAACGGTCTGATGCGCGAAACCCAGGGCCAGGTTGGCGATCTGACCAAGCTCGCCAATTCAGCAGCCGGTCAGCAGGCTAAACTGGCTGCACAGACAAGGAGTTTGTCCGTTGCCTTCGGGAAGCTTTTCCAGGAACTCGTGGGCCCGGTTATTTCAAAATTGACACTATTAGCAAAGTTTTTTGCGGAATCCCCGCCACACGTTCGAAATTTTGCTGCTGCAGTTATAGTAGCTGCAGCAGCATTAAAACTTTTTGGCGGGGCACTTACAGCACTTAAACCAGCCATGGGGCCTGTAGGCTGGATTGTCGCGGGGATAACCCTTGTTATTAGTGCATTTGGGTTATTCCAGAGCGTTACTAGCGATGCTACAGACTCTTTAAAAAAATTTCGCGAAGAAGCTGCGCAGATGAATCTACAACAACTGCAAAAACAATGGCTTGAACTGACTATAGAACAACAAAGGTTGCAGCAAGAGGAAGATAGAATTGCACAACGCAGGAAAAGAGCCCTTGAAGGCCAGGCAACAGAGGAAGAGCTGCTCGCTTTACGTATGGCATCACAGCGTAGTGCTTTTCGTCGCGCTCGATTAGCCGAGTTGGCCCGCCAGCTCGAATTAACTGGCGATATGATCCAAAAACATCAAAAGCAAAATGCTGAGAAATTTGAAGCCGCAGCTAGGCAAGAAACTAGGGCTGCAAAAGAGCGAGCAGATAACCATATCCGTTTTCAGTTTGAAACGAATAAAATAAGTCGGGAACAGTATATTGCTTACCTACGTCAAAGGCGAAACGATTTTACAAAATGGTCCAACGAGTGGCTGAATTTACATAAGGAACTTTTGAGGCAGGAATCTCTATTAAATGCAGAACGCGAAAGAGCTGCTGCCCAAACTGAAAAACACAGTATAAAAATCCGTACTGACGTAAAAAAAATACTTCCGCAACAACTGGAAAGAGCAGAATTCTTCGACGATTTTGAAGAAAGAATGAGTCAACTTCGCTACACAGTTACAGATATAGTTAGTTTTATTAGAAACGCGACAGAAAACATTGCTTTTTATTTTACAGATGCTTTTGATCCGGTGGCGGAAGGAACGACTCGCCTGCGGGCCGCAATGAAAGAAATCCTGCTGACAGTGGTCGACGCCCTGAACAGGTATATAGTTCTTGCGAAAATCAAGACAATACTTGATGCGGTTATGAAAGGGGTGTTCGGACTTGGGGAAGCTCTTGCAAAGGCTGCCCCTCTTGCTGTTGCTTCTGGACTCCTGACCGCCGCACGCGGGCAAATTGCCGCTATGGCGGATGGCGGCATTGTAACACGCCCGACCCTGGCGCTCATCGGCGAGAATCCACGCACATCGCCCGAGATCGTCGCGCCGAAGCAAGATTTTCTTTCTTACAGCCGGCAGCTCATCGATGAGGTTCTGGGAGGTGGACGCGGTAAAGGCGATGTGCAAATCGTGCAGAATTTTCAGACGCCTTTGCAGGACAGGCGCGCAGCCAGAGCGATGGCGGAGCAGGTTCTTAAACCGGAAATTCGTCGTGAGCGTAAACGTGCCGGCCGGTTTATCAACAAAAAGGTTCTATCATGAAGCTCGCACAAATTATTTTTGGGATGACGCTGGCATTTTTTTCAGGTCTGATGTTGGGCTGGCATATGCTGATCATGTTAATTTTAGGGGACTTTCGTGATGTAGTCGTGTATGCTCAGGGCGCCTGGATACAGTTGGCTCTCCTGTGTTTTTTCTTTCTGTTGGGTATTGGGATTATTCTTTCGCGTATATTATGAAAACTTTTGCGGACATTAACACAAAACTGCAGCAAGAAGCGAAACATAATGCAACGCTGGTGCAACGCGTTGAGTTGTTACACCAGTATGGTGGTAAAATTCTTTCCCGCGACTCTGCGACACAAATCACCATGGCAGGCAATGCAAGCTCAATTCTCAGCGTCGGAGATACGTTTGTCATTCCTCTGGACGATTTTGAAATTGAACACGTTATCACCAGTCTGTCTTATTTCGCTGCGCTGGATTATACATTGCTTTCCGCATCCGCGAGTAATTTCAGCACGACCGTTGCGAATTTGTATGTTGCAAAAAAAATTATCGTCAGCTATGGCAATACTGAACGGCTTATTGAGATGTCCCCGATTCGCTACCAGGTCGAAGGGGAGACGCTGACCGAGTGGCTTGCATCTGACGTTGAATTCGTTTTCGAGAACGGCGACGGCTATTTTGCTAATTCGGGCGCAACAGGGTTGTTCGACAATAGCGATATTTTCTGGGTGCGAATTTTTCTCGGTTTCAAGAAGGCTAGCGATCGCCTTCTTTGGTTTGGGGGAACAGTTGACAGAGAAAGTATTGTCGATAATAGGGCAGAGAAAACATTTTCCTTTGTCGCGCAGGGGCACCTAAAAGAGCTAGAGCGCTATCCTGGTTGGGCAATATCGGACACCAGTTTGCAACTCCTCGCTGCCCGCGGTTTTGATATTCTCGCTGTAACAGCCACCGGGACTGTACAGGATGGCATACGCAAACTAAAAATGAACTGGCCGGATAAGGATTTTCTCTCCGGCCTGGTTATAACTGCTGTGAGCAAAGAGACTAAAGCCGGCCTGCATGTCATCAAATTCAGACCACCTGATTTATTTCAATATGATTATGGTACATGGACTGCGATGACACTTGCGGCAGAGGATCAAACTTTGACAGCAGCAGATGGGCATACGGTCACCTTTAATGTACCGCGTGATTTTGATGTTGTCCCAAGGTATCTACTTTTTTCCGTTGAAAACGACGAGCAGATGGGGAAAGTTACAGACCGCGGTACGGCGACCCTGGAGTTCGGCAATGGCCCGAAACAGGATTTGCTTTTCGATTTCTCTCATATCCTCGATTATGATGGTAGCACATATTCCGACATTACATTCAAACTGAGTAATGACTATAATGTCGGTGAGACGCTTTTGAACAGTGGCTCTGATGTGCTTTACTTCATAAGTCCGACAAAGTTTGATGCGATAGATTTTACCGTTAAAACCAGCGATCTCGTCGGGACGCTGGTTTTTGAGTATAGCCAAGGTTTCTCGGCCTGGGCCACCATTTCGGTTACAGACGCCACCAGCGGGCTGATCACTTCCGGACGCATAAGTTGGAATGTTCCCGCAGACTGGCATCAAACCGATCTCGAACTGGGCGGCAGCATAGGCACAATACAGGATGTCTATGTTTTGCGCATTCGCATGTCAAGCTATACGTCCGGCAGCTCGACGGTTACTTTCGCCCGTCGAGCTCTACGCGTAACGAGCGACGAAGGTATTTCCCTAGACCTGAAAACAAATTTACAAAGTTTGCAACCAGTACGTTTTGAGGAGGATATCCTTATCACATCTTCCGGGGGTACAATTTCAGCAGCGAATTGGCAAAACAATATCCCGGTCGATTTGCTACTAAAAAATATTCTCGATGCGGCGAACTATACATTTGCCAAAAGAACTGTAGATGCCCTGGAATACAGCCTCTCATCTCCGGCGATTTCGAGCTGGTTTCAAGCGCCTGTACCGGGTTATAAAAAGCCGTGTACAGCGATTGTAATAGATACCAGCACGAGCCCGGAAACGCTTTATCTCGGGGTCGGTGATGAGTTGTGGAAGGTTACAGAAAAAACCGGGTTCCAGTATCTCGATCGCATCCCCGGGAACGGGGATTATGAGCTCGAAATCTTCCGTCTGGCTATTGATGGGAACGGGTATCTGCATGGAGTAGCGAGAAAACGTTACGACCGCGTTCTGGTCGGCAGTAATCTCGATGCAAAACGAACAACTCCGGCTGTTGTATTCCGCAGCACGGATAAGGTTACAATTACGGAATCGGCGCTAATTTCAAGCCGGTTTTATTCCGGGGAAGTTTGTTATCGCAACACGAAAGCAGCCGGCTCCGGCGGGCGTGTGTTAGGCCAGGGATCGACTGAACAGGCAGGTGAAAACGTTACGACGCCTTATCCAGAATTGTTGCTTTTTTTCAGCAGCACGACGGAATTCCCCAGCGCGTATAAAGTACAAAACCTGACATCTTCTCTGTCCACAACGACAGCGAACACTGATGATGGATTGAGACCATTCGGCTGGTGGTTTCTCAGCTCGGCGTCGTCATCGGCAAGTGCTGCCCGGTTTGAATTAGGGCAGCCCGGTTTCTGCCTGTGGGATGAAGAAGGTGACCGCTGGTTTTTTATGTACTGGGAGCTGAATTCGAATCAATTGCGTTTCGTCGATTATACAGGGACATATGCGACACATTTAACTGTAAATAATGATGATAGGCAGATACTCGCTGCCTGCGATGATGGGGCAGGCAATGCGTATCTCGCCGAAATGACCTGGGACAACAGCGGGGGGACATTCCCGGCTGACCTCTCTGACTGCAGAATCGTAAAGGTAGATATGAGCCTGAGCGGCAGCTATACAGCCGTGTTTGATTTTGCGACGGATAGCGTTGAGTCTGGCCAAAGCCTGAGCGGCAACAACGATGCCTGGCCTAAGCTCCGTTCGTGTACGGTCACCGACTTATGCTTCAATTCTGCTGAAAACACCCTGCATGGCTGCATCCTTGACAGATATACGCTGCAGCACCACTGGTTTGTGTATGATATCACGGCGGATAAGCTGTATAGTACACAAACCGGGTCCGGGTTCGACTACAATGAGGGGATGCAGCTCGCAGGGTTTGTTTATAATTCGAACGACCAGAAGGTCTATGCTGTTGCTCAAGATCGACGATACAATGACCTGACTGCCTATCTGATTGCAGGTGATTTTGACAGTTCGCGTAGTGCCGGTAGTGAGATTGTTCTTAGTAAGTTGATGGAAATAGCCCCTGGTGAAACAAGACTAAAAACAGGTCTTGTTCTTGGGAGTGGAGGCCGTATTTATGGGGTCTCCGGCAACCTGCAAAATGCGCTATGGCAATATGACAGTACGTTTTACCCGCGTATAGCTGTCGCTGACTTGACGGGCAAGAATCTACGTGAAGTGATGACGGACTGCTCGCAGGTCGTAAACAGGACGATACAGGTGCGGGCAAACAGGAAAATACGAGTTGTGAGTAGAGATCAGCATGACGGAGAGAAGTCTCTTTTTGCTGATACACACGTCCTATCTGTGGAACCGTTGCAAAAATGGCAACACTTCTACGACCGCGTCGAGGTCGCATGGCAAAATAAGCGTACGGATCAAAGCGGCACGGCAGCTTATGGCGATGACGGATGGGAGCGTCGCATTTTGACTATTCAAAATGGGTTGATCCAGTCGAGCCAATTAGCCGGTATTGTTGCGGAAGATTTTTTTACATACTTTAATGCGCAACGCGACATTGTATCTGCAGTTTTGGCGCTGCAGCTTGAGCTCGAGGAATATGATAGAGTGCGTTTCTATTTGAATACGGCGGATACAGATATCAGTAGGAATGACTGGTTCAAGTTAATGCTTTTAGAGTTGGACACTGAAGCAATGACGTTGCAAATACAAGGGCTGCAATAAAATCTTCTTTCCTATTATATATAGAGCCGAGAAATGGAAGTTAAAAAACAAATCGTCATCCCGATTGACGCTGGAGAAATCGTTGATAAAATAACTCCGACAGAATTTTCCGCGCTCTTAAATGGTCTTGCAAAGAGAATGGCAAAAGAGGGGTCTATAAGATACGATTTCAGCCGCGAGGCTGTCAGCGGTTTGAGTCCTCTTGCAGAACGGTTTTTGCAAATGCTGTCGCTGGCCTTTATCGGTGCAAAACTCGGCGGGGAGGATAAAGCAGAATAATGGCTTTTAAGTATGCGCATCATGTTATTGGCGGTGTCGATGAACCTCGATTTTTGCTCATGGGGCCTGAGCTCAGTCCCAACAAATCTTTTGAGGAAGATTTGTCCGGCGTTAGTGGTTCTTCGGGCTCGTATGCGCGTGTTTTTGACTCTACAACACCATACATGGACTACGTTCTGACAATCGAGGACAATCAGGACGTGGATATGGAATATGCTGAAATTACGATAGACACGGGGGAAGCGATTGCTGGGAAAAAGTTTATTGTGTTGGCAAATGCAAGAAATGATGCTGCAGAAGGGGATCAACCAATATGGTGTGTTTTCCAGGGGCTATCCGGGACGCATGAAAAACAATTTGTCCTTGATCAACTTTGGTGGCAAGTGATCGTGCACGAAGTTGCGGTACCGGCGGATGCAACCGGGAACAGCCTTGTGTATCGCATTTATCCCTTTGGGAAATCCGAAGGGAATGCGGGACAGGGTAAAATACGCGTGGATAATTTCAGGGTGAGAAAGATTGAGGATGAGTTTACATTACCGCTCCCCGCTCGTGGCAACGAACGTCAGATGTGGCGGAAAGAATACCAGGCAAAGAATGAGCTTATCGATGGGACACAGAAGAGTTATAAAAAAGGGATACGCTATTTTTATGAGGCGCAATATGAGCGCCTGACGGCCGCTGAGGAAACGCTGAAGAGCAAACTGATTTCTACGACATATGATATCCTTTTTTTCCCGCACAAGGATGCAAGCACATGCTATTTCTGTGAGTGGGATGACGATTATGAGCGGAATTGGGCCTTTGGCGTCGCCGCATGGGGGCATGAAGGTAATGTCAGCTTGCGCGGGACAGAGCTCCTTCCTGAACTGCCCGTCGAAATCATAGATTCGCTTACAGAATATAGCTTCGAAACAGAAGAGTTTATCGCGGAGCAAAATAACGATTCGTTTATTCTCGAGATATAGGAGCACTCTATGAAAAAGCTTTTGTTGTTTTTCATCCTGCCCGCGATTCTGCCGGCGCAGGGGGTCATCAATCTCGGCGTTGATTTTCTGTATAAAACGACGACTTATGAAACTTGGGTTGCTGTGCCTACAGATAGTACGTTCAAAACGGTCACATCGACGGCAAGCGCAGATACTTTTGAAACCCGGGCTGTTCCTGTCGTCGCCGGCGGTGGGGATATTGCGATTGACATGCGCGCGATCAATATTTCCGGTACGTTGAATGCGAAAATTGAAATCGGTATTTTTCGCGGTGCCGGACTTGGTACAAACGGTTATGACTGGCAAACTTTGACGACTTTTACGACAGATAGCGAGACGAGTGTCTTTTTGCCAAATTTCAGCTGGGCGGCGGAGCGCCCGTTCAGTCAGTTTAAAATCAGGGTTTCTGAAAACGGTTCGCAATCAAATCATTATGTTTTCTGGGTTCATCATTACCGGATCAGGTGACCACAATGAGAAAAGCGATTTCTGTTCTGCTTCTTTTTTTGCCTGCCCTGTTGGTTGCGCAAGTGCTGACATCGTACTGGGAGGTAAAACTCCGCAGCCAGGCAACCGGGAAACTGGTACCAGGTAAAGATGTAGATTTGTATCAAAACGGATCAAAAGCGTATGATCTGACTGAGAGCTCGACGACGCCTGGCGTCTATTATCATAACGCCGTTGCGAACGGTGAATATGATATTTATGTTGATGGGTTATCCTGGAAAACTGGCGTTTGGATTGGTTCAAATAAATTATCCATCATTGCAGATAAGTTTACGAGCATCAGCTCAACCGGGAGCAGTGATACACTAAAGCTCGCCGGCCAGATACAAGCGACGACGTTTATCGGAGACGGCTCTGGTCTTACAGGGATTGCATCCGGTACTGGTGGCGTCACAAACGCCGGCTCAACGACTATCGGAGCTGACACTGATCTTAATGGGGTTGGCGAGATAGCTCTGCAGACCAAAGGCGCTACTCGCATGACGGTGAAAAATAACGGAAATGTTGAGATCGATATGAAATATGGCGGGTCAATGAAGGCCATTCAGGACGAATTTGATGAACGTGGTCTGAACCCGGCTAATTTTGTTAGCGTTGAGGCTGCTATTGATACGGCCGTTGCCCGTGGTGGGCATACTCTCGATTTGACGCAAAAGTTTGCAATCGCCGCCGCGGCACGGGATACGATCCCAGCAGCGGTAACATTACGCCCTGTTCGAGGGGGTGGCTTGCAGGTTACCAGAAAACTGCGTATTGAGGCCGCTGTAGTTGATCCGGGGCCTGTGCAATGGGTATTCGGGAATATTGATAGCTTGGAGTTTGCGCCGGGGACAACAAAATTTATAAATGTAAGATGGTTTGGTGCAAAGGGGGACAGTGCAACAAATGATACACCTGCATTCCAAGCGGCTATAGATGCCGCAGGCGAAGCGAATGCGCCAATTTATATTCCTCCAGGTGATTATTTCGTTGATTCATTACTCTATGTGATTACAGACACGTCTTCTTTGAAGCAGGGGATTCAGGTCTTTGGCGACGGTATGAACAAAAGCCGTATATTTAAGCGTGATTCATCTGGAAGTTTGTTGAAATTTCAGGGTTTAGATAGGGAAACAACTGACAATTTCGACGGTCACTTACAAAATATAAAAATTCATAATTTAGGCCTTTTTGGGCGGGGAATGGGTTCTGGGAACAATGATGGGATTTATGTGCGAACATGGATACTGTTTGAGTTAAAGTCTGTTTGGATAAAGGGATTTGGCAGGCATGGCATCCGTTTACAAAGAGATAATTTTGTAGTTGGGGGGCGAGACGATCATGCTCTTTTGACAAGGGTCATTGGTTGCCAAATTGAACAAAATGGTTCAGATGGGATTACTTCAGACGGAACGTTTGAGCCGATCGATAATATCCTCATCGAAAACACTCAGATAGCAGATAATGGACGCGATGGCTTTAATCTTTTCGTCTGGTATCTTACGAGTCAAAATAATTTCATTGGGGGGAATGGGCGATATGGACATCATACGTACAAAGTTTCGTCATCGTCAAATGCGACGATGACGGTGAATCTGTTTAATTCAGTGGGAGAACATAACGCAACAGCAAACTACAGGATAGAAAGCGCCAGAACTGTTACTGCAGTTGGGTGTAGGTCGCAACAATCAGATAATTCCGGCACGCCAAAACCAGTGAAATCAGTCTGGTTGGGTGGCACTTCATCAACAAATGGTACAGTTGGACACGTAACGTGGATTGGTGGTGTCTTTGATGCAAGCGTGACAGGTGCGACTGCGTTCGCGGTTGAAGATTATGTCGAATTTGTAAATATCATCAACCCAAACTATAACGGGAATATCACTACGCAAGTAGATACAACGGGTGCAAACAATGCTGCGATAACAGAACAAAAAGATTATCGAGTACGTCGATACGGCACAAATGCTGCATATCGCTATCTTGCTGGCGCTGGTGAGACAGCTATAGAATTTATGGAGGTTACCGGGAGCTCACCACGTTTTTTTATTACCGGCGATGGTGTATTGCGATGGGCGCCAGATGGGGCTACGTTTGATTTAGCCTTAAAAAGAATAGCCGGCGATCTATTAGGGACTGCATCTGGCGATGAATTCCGTGCATCAGCCGGGCTCGAGGTGGGTGACGCTGGGCTTAATGTTGTCAATGCAAATCGCGCATTTTATTCTACAAAAGTGGATGTATCGTATTCTGCTTCTATTACAATTGATGCATCGTTAGGGAACGTTTTTTCTATAACTTTGGCTGGAAATGTAACGTCAAGCAGCCTAATAAATGCACTTGCAAACCAAAGAATTGAAATACATCTTATTCAAGATGCGACGGGAAGCAGAACATTTTCGTGGCCGGTAAATATGAAGTTTGTTGGTGGTTCTGCGCCGGCATTGACAACAACTGCAAATAGCGCGGATATTTTCACTTTTACTTTTGATGGTTCTAATTGGGTAGAAACTTCAAGGAGCATGGATGTAAGATGATGGTCAAAAAAGTTATTTTTTTACTTGCGCTGTGGCAGCCGTGTGTAGCCCAAAATTGGGCTATAAATACAACAGGCACACGATTCGAAAAATTTTTCCCGTTCAAATTGGGTAAAATGGCCCTTGCAACAGATGAATTTACAGGGAATTCTATTGGGAGTAACGCGATTGGTCAGCTCGATTGGGGGAAATCTACAGTCAACTCTGGTTCTGGGTTTTCAGATTCTTATAGCTATTCATCAGGCGAACCTTTTTATAGTTTTCGCCTTTCTTCTGGTATAACATCTGGTGGCGGTCAAGCTATATTTGTAGAAGGCCTACAGCTGGACAACTTTTCACGTTTTGTCTTTTTTGCCAGGCTAAAACCAGCGCAAGTATCGAATGTTATTATTTCTGCCGGAGTCGCAAACAATGTGGCGGCTGGGACGAACGTTGATTACCCAACAGACGCAGTATACTTTTGGTTCGACCCTGACAGTTCTACGTCCTGGCAGATTACCACCGAGAAGGCATCAGTTAGGACAACAAAATCGTTAAACATTACAGCTGCGGTAAAATATATAAATCTCGCATTTTACATTAGGGATAGTAGGATTGAAGTTTATGCAAGCAGAAATCTTGACGGCATGGTTTATTTATTCTCTATGAACGATATCACCACTTCATTCATGAAGCCGCATTTTAGAGTGCAGACACGCACTTCGACGCAGGCTTATGTACATATAGGGTATTTTTTGCTTGCGGGAGAATAGAAACGATTGTTTTTTCAAAAAAACTTTGACTATGTCAAAGTTTTTTTTTGCCTATTATTGTGTCATTGTTAGCGTTTTTATTGTGCGCGGCTTTAATTTCGCCGTGGTGACCAGTGTCGATCGCAGGGGCAGCACCGCAACACCCGGGGGCTTTACGTTGCAGCAGAACTATCCCAATCCGTTCAATCCCTCAACCTCGATCAGCTTCACGCTGGAGCAGCCTGGCAGAGTCAGTCTGCGCATCTATGACAGCCTGGGCCGTGAGGTG
>JALTPW010000084.1 GCA_026999335.1 Chromatiales bacterium | reverse complement strand
CCTGACGTCCTGCTTGTTGTAGGTTGGTGGTGACGCAGGAACCCCAACATTGTTGGTTTCGTTGGGGTTCGCAAGCTCACCACCAACCTACAAAACAGTCATAATTTTGTTAACTTAATGGCATTGGTATGGCTACCCAAAAATACTTCAATTAAAACAATATATTATGACTTGTTCGACTAGCTGCGAACCAGGCGGTCGCAGGTTTGAATCGTGTCGGGTATATTTTACCGAGGCGTCAGGAAGGATCGTTGAGCCGAAATGTCGCACAGGAGGGATTATCTTTGGCCAAATCGGCTTGGTCGGTTGCGCAAATAACCGCAGCTCACTCTATCTCAGTGTGGGCAACATCTTTGCAAAAAACAGACCGGCCTCTTCTGCCCCCCGCTGATTGACGTTATCTTTGCGCCATGGACTATCTGCTCGCCATCGACCAGGGAACGCACGCCAGCCGCGCCTTGCTGTTTGATATGTGCGGCCGGCAGATTGCCAACCATCTTGTACCGGTCACGCTCACACGGCCGCAGGCAAACCGTGCCGAACAGAACCCCGACGAAATCATCGCCTCGGTGCGGGAGGCGGTTGCGCAAGCCATCCGCTCTCTGGCGCCTGCCGAACGTGGCAACATCCGCGCCTGTGGTCTGACTACCCAACGCTCCACGGTGCTGGCGTGGCAGGCGAATGGGACTCCGTTGTCTGCCGCCATCAGTTGGCAGGACACGCGTGGCGCCTCGCTGGTCGATTCCTTGCACGCCCATGGGGCAGAGATCCGCAAACGATCCGGATTGCCACTCTCGGCCCATTACGGGGCCAGTAAACTGCGTTGGCTACACCAGCGATTGGCCGGCGAAGATCGTTTGCATCTCGGTCCGCTGGCCAGCTTTGTGCTGACCCACCTTACCGCTACAGGGCATGTCATCGACCACAGCAATGCCCAGCGTATGCAGTTGCTGGATGTCGATCATCTGGACTGGTCACACTCGCTGGCCGACTGCTTCGGGATGCCGCTCGATGGGCTACCGGAATGCCGGCCGGTCATGAGTGACTACGGCGTACTCACCGACTATGGCATTCCGGTGACGGCTGTGTGCGGTGACCAGAATGCCGCATGGCACGGCAGCGGCGGGGATACACACGATTGCGCCCTGATCAATCTTGGCAGTGGCGCCTTTGTGCTGGCAGCACAAGCGTCGGGGGACGACGTGCCGGCACTCCTGCGCAGCTTGTCCGTCAGCGACGCCAGGGGAGCTGAATGGTTGCTCGAAGGTACCGTGAACGGTGCCGGCAGTGCCCTGCAATGGCTGGCGGAACAGGAGGGTATCGATGATCTTGCCACGTGTCTGCCCGATTGGCTGGAACAGGTCACAGAACCACCGCTGTTCATGAATACGCTCGGCGGTCTTGGCTCGCCCTGGTGGCGGCGGCCCGGGCCGCCGGTTTTTCGGCCGCAGGATACCTGTCAGAGCAGCGCGGAACGCGCCGTCGCTGTCGTGGAAAGCATCGTATTCCTGCTGCAATACAACCTGGACTGCATGAGCCGCCATACAGTCATCGGGCGTCTGCGGGTTAGCGGCGGGCTGTCTCGGCTCGATGGTCTGTGTCAGAAGCTCGCCAACCTCAGCAAACTGCCGCTCGAGCGCTGCGAGGATACGGAAGCCAGTGCCCGTGGCGTCGCCTGGTTGGCGGCGGGGCGGCCCGCAGACTGGCTGGCGCCGAAAGACCTGCCCCGATTCACTCCAAGGCTCGATAGGCCACTACAAAATCGTTATCAACAGTTTGTCGA
>JALTPW010000083.1 GCA_026999335.1 Chromatiales bacterium | reverse complement strand
GTGGATCAGGTATCACACTCAGGTGGTCAAGCAGGGTTCTGTTTTCATCGGTTTGGTTTTTCATAAATGCTCGCAGTAACATGAATTCTAATGCCATCATGCAGCACTTTAATAACAATACTCAAGTTTTACATGAATACATTATTTTATCTAATTGAAAAACATGCATATTTCGTGCGTTTGCTCTGACGCCTAAAGGCGTAGATAGTCAACCAGAAATAAAATGCAAATCACGTATTTACAAGGAAAACCATCTTATTTTGCGAGATGGCCGTAAGCTTCAATATACGGAATTTGGTGACCCACAAGGCAAACCTGTCATATACATACATGGCGCTCTTGGGTGCCGTTATGAACGATATCCCGATGATATTTTGACAACAAAACTCGGCGTAAGACTGATTATCCCAGACCGACCCGGGTATGGATTTTCCGAGCATACCCTTAGCCATGGCTATCTTGATTTCGCTGACGATCTTTTGGAACTTGTTGATTATCTTGATATCCAGCGATGCTCAATCATGGGACTTTCGGTAGGTGCGATATACGGAAGCGCCTTTGCCTATAAAACACCGGATCGATTGCGCGGCATCGCGATGATAAGCTCAACACCACCGTTTCGCTCCTTTGTCGATTTTGAAGGTGTTCCAGCCAGCCTCAAGCTGCTGATAGCATTTTCGAAGCATTTACCCACTGCCGCACATATGGTTGCCGAAATTGCGATAATAAATGCCTGTAAAAATCCTGAAAAATTCCTTGCAAATATCCCAGTTTGTACTTCCGACCGGGCAATTTTCTCTCGCCCCTTATTAAAAAAATACTTTGAGGAATGTTTGCTGGCCAGCAGCAGGAACTGCCATACCGGTTTCGTTCAAGATATTTTATTGTCTGCTAAAAAATGGCCTTTCCCTGTGGAGGATATTTTGACAAAAATAGACTTTTGGCATGGGACAGAAGACACGCACTCACCAATCAGTCGAATCAAACCGGTAATTGATGCTGTTCCAAATAAGTACTTTCATCAAATTCACGGTGGTGGACATTTTCTGATCTATGATCATTGGCAGGATATTCTAGAATCGCTTATTCATTGAAATATCTACTGCTGGCATGTCGGCGGGTCATGGGTCAGAGCATCAGAGAGGCATCAGAGGGACAGGCTGCATAATTGCATTATGCGCTGATTTCGTGGCGTGATGTTTGCGCAATACGCAAGCCTGACCTGATTATCACTGTCCGATCAACCCGGTCTCGACTATTCCGTGTTGATGCCAACACTCAGCCAAAGGGTTCGCACATCCTTGCGATGAACTTTGTCCAGAGTGATGCCCATGTCGAGCCCATGGCGGCGAAGCTCGAATCCCAGCGCTGACAGCCCTGGCCACACCAATACGCCGGCCGTGCCCTCCCCCCACGGCGTCCTTGCACCCAGACCGAATAAACCCTGTCCGTATTGATAACGGTACTGCAGGCTGGCCGTCAGGCTTTTGTTGATGACGGGCTCAAATTCCAGGTGCACGCGCGGCTCCAGCCTCTGAATGTAGCGTGAATGATAGCCTTCAATGCCGCTGATGGCCGGTTTGACGATAATGTAGCCCTCTTCGTCGAAACCCTGTCTGTCAGAAACGGCCGTCGCCCGCGTGTACGGTGCATCCTTCCAGCGAATGACGCCCAGCAGGTCGACGACTGTGGCACGCAGGGTCATGCGCGCCGGGGGCGAATAGACCACACGCACATCCAGGCTGATGCCCATACCGCCGGGTGCATCGGCCTGTCTATCGAACAGCCGGT
>JALTPW010000082.1 GCA_026999335.1 Chromatiales bacterium | reverse complement strand
CCTCAAACGGTCTTATGAACCCCTCCTGCATGGAGGGGTCTTGCAATCACGCATAAATTGGACAATGCATGATTGCAAGACCTAATGGAATGGTTCGCCCCGCTCCCTAAACGGCCTCAAATTTCGATAGAAGATAGAGCGATTGTCCGGGCGGCGCACGGCACCGAAACCGAGAGGCAGGCCACGAAAAGAGGCCAGTGGGCCAGTGAAATCGACTAATTCGAGTCTGACCCTGACGGCTCCGCCGGCTCCTATTCCGTCCTCCAGCCCAAACTGTCCGGGCAATTGCTCGACAATAAACTGCAATCGTTAAGCACCGGGACGCCGGATTATATCGCCATCGCCAATATTGGCTGCCAGCTCCACATGGCGACCCAAGGCAAACGTTCCGATCAAAGGTTGGATAGAGTTATTGGACAGATGATCAAAGCCACCAGATGTAGTGTGCGCCATGCGCACAAGCTGGACATCCGCCCCCTGGTGCTCTTCCGTGCTGAACGGTTACCACCTCACTATCCACCGGCATCAATATCCGATCATACCCAACCGCCGCGCGCACAGTGCACGCTACGGGCTGAATATAAAACCTGTCCAGGACAAGAAACAAGCCCTTACATAAACAGCAGCAGCAACACCCCGCCCAGCACCAGACGATAGATCACGAAGGGCAGCATGCCGATGCGCTCCAACAGCTTGAGGAAGAAGTGAATGCAGACATAGGCGGTGATAGCCGAGGTCACCACGCCAATGATCATCACCCCCCAATCCACCGGCACTGCCTCTTTGGCCAGATCCAGTCCCTTGAGGCCACCGGCCAGCACGATCACCGGGATCGACAACAGAAAGGAAAAACGCGCCGCGCCCTCGCGCGACAGACCCAGCATCAGCCCGGCGGTCATAGTCACACCGGAGCGCGAGGTACCGGGAATCAGCGCCACGGCCTGGGCGATGCCGATAATCAGGATATCTTTCCAGCCGAGGTGATATTCATCGCGCTCACCGCGGCCCTTCGCATCCGCCCACCAAAGCAGCAGACCAAAGCCAATGGTGGTGACGGCAATCACCAGCTCCGAACGCAGCTCGACCTCGATATAGCCTTTGAAGGCCAGGCCGGCAATACCCACGGGAATGGTGCCCCACAGCACCGCCCAGGCCAGCCGGCTGTCTTTCGTCTGCTGGCGGGTAAGCAGTGAGCGGCTCCAGTCGCGCACCATGGGCACCAGCTCACGACGGAAATACAATACCACCGCGCCCAGGGTGCCAAGGTGTACAGCAACATCGAAGGCCAGGCCCTGATCCTCCCAGCCGAGCAGGCGCGGCAGCAAAATCAGATGCGCCGAACTGGAAATGGGCAGAAATTCAGTAAAACCCTGTAATAAGGCCAAGGCAATGGCGTGTAGGTGATCCATGGAATCAGTTGATCCTTTGTCAGTCTGTCAGTCGAAGATTTTCGTCACTATTAACGCAGCACAAAGGTACGAAAAACACGGGGAAATGGATCACGTACCTCGGTGACAAACAGTTACAACTTTTCGGCAATGATGCGCGCCTGCCGACCGTCTTTCAGTGCCGTGGCCTCCAGCACGCGGAAGCCGGTATTCTCGAGCATGAACACCAAGTCGTCGGCAGAAAAACGATTATGCTCGACGAAATGGATGAACAGATCTTCCAGCGCCTCCGGCGGCGTATCGGTGGCAAACACATCCAGCGCCGTATCGTCGAGATACTGCTTCAGCGGTGCACGCACCCAGTCCAACATATACAGGCAACCGCCCGCTTTAAGACAGCGGG
>JALTPW010000081.1 GCA_026999335.1 Chromatiales bacterium | reverse complement strand
GTGCGCAGGTAGCTGGCAATAGCATCCAGTCGCTGGCGGGTTTCGGCGCTGAGCCCATCGCTGCCAGCGGCAAAGTGCACCACGGTATTGCTGAAATCGGCAAAGTCGTACACCCGCAGCCGGCTCAGGCAGGTGGCGAACTCATCCATCGCCTGACGAAAGTTGACTCCCGGCAGAGAGACCCTGATGTGATCCTGCTCATCGGGCCCGGCAGGGTAGGAGAAGGAGACCTCCATACCGTTTTGCAGGGCCATTAGCAGTCGCTGTGTCAGAGATTCACCCACTTGGAAAAGTGCATTGCCTGGCTGTACAGGAATCTCTCCCAAATCCTGGCCCACCGCCTGCGGGCGCCATTCCGGCGGCATAGCACGTAGCCGGGCCCGCTTGGCATTGTGCCCGATATTCCATTTTGTCGTCATGCGGAAACCCAGTTCATGACCGGCGGATTTGGCAAAGGTGGCGCGTCCGTAGAGGGGAATGTCGTGGCTGAGGCTGCAATGCAGGTTTTCCGTTGAGGGCTTTTTGCCCGCTGAGGTTTTTTTATCTGCTGAAGGCTCTTTACCCGCTGAAGACCCTTGTCTCGCTGAGGGCTCTTGTTTCGCTGAGGGCTCTTGTCTCGCTGAGGGCTCCCATTTCACCGCATTGAGCGGAGCCTGGAAATGTTGAGTGTTGGCCAGCAGGGATGGGGGGTATAACAGCAGCAGTGTCAGGCCGAGGGCCGCTTTTTTGCACCGACGGGCGGCTGTGCTGCATCTGTACGCCA
This sequence comes from Chromatiales bacterium, assembly GCA_026999335.1. Classification (GTDB taxonomy): domain Bacteria; phylum Pseudomonadota; class Gammaproteobacteria; order SZUA-152; family SZUA-152; genus DRQN01. Next base: position 5,135 of record JALTPW010000081.1, on the reverse strand, counting down.
TGATGCAGAAAATGTCGGCACGGGATCTGCATTCTTTAACGTGTTATGGCGCTTGTGGCTGACGGCTCCCCACAGAAACCTGGTAGGGTGGGCACGTTTTTTGTGCCCACGTGGAATATACGCCAACCGCGTGGGCACAAAAAACGTGCCCACCCTACATGACTCAGCATCCGCCCTGAAGCCACGGATTCAGGTATGTGCTTTTCGTCACTCCGGTAAACACCGGAGTCCAGAGGAGTTTGTTAGCTACTGGATTCTGGTATTCGCCAGAATGACGTTATTAGAGACTTTCTAAGGGGCTGTCAGGCTTCAAGAATTTTGGGATGTTTGCCGCTGTGGGTGTGAGGTGAGCGCCACCCGGGTGGCGATGGAGGGAATGTGGTGTCCAAGCTGTTAAAAATCCTACTGTTATTATTGGCCATACCGCTGTCGGGCGGGCTGGTGCAGGCGCAGACCGTGGAGGCCGAGGGCGCCGCGCGCATCGAAAGCTCGCTGGCGCTAGCCAAACGCATGGCCTTGCAGGATGCCATTCGTCAGGCACTGATGCAGGCCAATGCGCAGATATCCACCACCACGGTGACGACCCGGCGCGGCGTGGTAGCGGACAATATGCGTTTTTCCGCCCAGGGACGTGTGACCCATGTGGCGATTCTTCGCGAATGGTCGGACAAAGATCATTATTATGTAAAAATCCGCGCCCAGGTGCCGGGTGATGCGCTGATAGAGGCGCTGCTGAAGGCGGAGCAGGGTGGTGATGCCGGACAGGCCAGCCCATACGCCACTGCCGAAGCGGCAAACCGTTACCGCCGCAAGGTCGCCGTGAGCCAGTTCCACGTTCTCGACCGAACCCAGATTCATGACTTGCCGAACATCGAAACGGAACTGGCGCGCGAATTGGAACGGCGCCTGATCAGCGATGGCCGGGTGTTGACGGTGAACGCCAGCCAGTACCTGCTGCCGCTGAGCGAAGAGGGCGTCATCTCCCAGCGGCGTATTCTCGGCGCCCTGCCGCCGGCGCGTGAGCCACATCAGGTGGCCTCCGAATTTGCCGAATCCCTGGGCGTGCAGTTTGTGGTCACGGGGGTGATCCGCGACATGAGTGTGAGCAATCATTTTCTCGGCCGCAAAATGCGCCATCTGGAACTGGACTTGTTTATTCATGATGGTATTTCCGGCGCCTCGGTGGCACGTCACCGGGTCAGCGAGACGATGGAAGAGCATGTTTTGACCGACTTGCATCCCGCCGATAGCGTGGTGATGAGTGAAAAGTTTTTTGCCTCGCCTTTCGGCCGGAAAGTGGATCAGATGCTGGACAGGATGGTGGGGTTGATCGTCAGTGATGTCGGTTCGCAGCCCTTTACCGCGCGAGTGATCCGCGCCGAGGGCAACAGGGTTTATTTTGATGCCGGTGGGCTGGCCAATATTCGTGTGGGCGACGTGCTGAATACCTACAAGCTCAGCGAAGTGCCGGTGAAGGATTACCCCGGTCAGCGTGCGCTGGGCTATACGGAGAACCCGTCCACGAACCTTATAGTGACCCAGGTGCAGCGTTTGTTTTCAGTGGGAGAACTGGCCGAGGACATCACTCGCCTGGCGCCTGGCGACGTGATTCGCTTCGAGCCCTGATCCGTCAGGACTTAAGGATAGAAAGGATCTTACCGGCGATTTCGTACTCGCCTTCGACGCCGTTGGGCTTGTTGCGTAGTACCTCGATATCGGCATCGAAGGGTGATACTACGGAATACTCTGGCGTGATGTTAATGCTCACCTGTGTGCCGGTGGGGATGGGCTGATCGGTGTGAAACAGCACCCCCGTGGCGCTGAGGTTGATACAGGTGCCATGGCCCGTTTGCCCGGATTCTCTGACGTGAAAGTGCAGCGGATGATCTGCGGTCATGCGGATGAAGTCGCGTTTTTCGTCAAAATTGATCATTGGGTATCCTCCCTGAATGGCTGAGTCTTTTGTTACCAGAACGACAGGGGCGGCGCAAGGGCTCCGGCATCGACACACCCGAGAGATGCGGATCCCCGCCCAGTGAGCCAGTGAGAAAGCACTGGCCAAGCAGAGCGCGGAGTTCACTCGCCAGTTTGTGCTTGATTCAGGCGGGGCATGGGCGGGCTTATGATGGTGGCGTTAGGCGGAGTTGGCGCGAATAACTGGTGTCAGTAGTATCTTTATATTGTCGGAATAATTTACAAATAAGTCTTTCTACAATGCCGTGAAAATTCATAAGTGCATAATATATAACCAATAATAAATATTGGTACTATTCTTGCATTTGAAATATAGTGGCTGTTTACAACTAAAGCATTTTCGATGTTAAACGATATTTGTGTTATGTGTTATATTCCGTGTGTGCAGCTTGGATAGTGGTACGTAGTGGTTTGGCCATAGGGATATTTTACTTTGAAGACGTATGAACTGAAACCCATCAACATGGATACGATTGGCTACTTTAAGAAGCGAATGGTTTAGGCAGATCGGTGACCTCGGAGATATCGCTGGTCCGTTGTTTAATAGCTATGAACGGTTGGTTGATTGGTGTGAAAAACAGTTGTCTGCCGAGACTGGAGATGTGGCCTCAATCCCGCACTGTGTTGTAGAGGATGGTGAGGAAAGGCCTTGTGCGATTGTTGAAATTACAGATGCATGCGGCTCTAAAGACCCTTCGTTAAAGTTATTAAGTTTGCATCTAGAGCCGCAACTGGCATTAGATTATAGGGAAGAACTCCACGCTGAGGACTTATTGGAACCCATCAGAATTATGGTGGCCGCATTAAACGGAGCTTTCCGTCTGACGGTAAAGAACGGAGTTGACAAACTTAAAGTATATGGACGAACGGAAGAAGTGCGCGGCCTGTTTGATTCGATGATCGCAACACAAGAGGCGGCTCCGGAAGCTATAAAGATATACAGACAATCTAAATGGTTAGTGATCGAAAGGAAAAGGATGAGCTAAGCATGAAACTGGAAACTGAAAATCAAGTGTTAGAAACCACCTTGCAAAGGATGTTGGAAGCAGCGGTATCCGATATGAGCATTGAGGAAATCAAATGCTTGGATTGGTTTACTTGCGATACTGACGAGTTTATTTCAAATAAGACCTTGCAAGTTGCCTAGTCAATTATTGCAAAATGCTTACAAGCCCCGCTTTGGCGGGGTTTTTTGTGCCTGAGTGGAATTCAGGAGGAGGGGGGGCGGTGGATGTGTGACACTGTTGCGGTGACCTTGATGAAGCAGGGGGTAGGCCGATGACAGGCAAATGGCTGGCTCGACAGGGTGGTGCTATAGATAACGGGAAAATATAAGGGGGTGCGGTATTTTTGATTTCCGTATAAATTCCCGTACGGATAGGCTGAAGGCGTTGGTAGTAATAATGGCGCTCCCTAGGGGATTCGAACCCCTGTTACCGGCGTGAGAGGCCAGTGTCCTAACCACTAGACGAAGGGAGCGGCAAACGCTTCGGGCAACACGGGAAATTACACATGAATTAAGGGTGTGTTGCGCGAAAAGGATGGTATTATACGCGCCCTTACTGATTGCTCAAGCCATTTTCTGTGTAACGGACGATATGCCTTAAAAAGCACAATAAAACACGAAAAAAGCAAAAAAACATATAAAAAACATAAAAAACACAATAAAAATTGAAAACTGATCATCACAACGGAACACCCAGAATCGTTCCCCGCCCCGAACATATCATTACTCGCGCCAATATTGCCGAGACAGCGCTAAAGGTTCTTTACCGTCTCCGGGCCGCTGGTTTTGAAAGTTATCTCGTGGGTGGTGGCGTGCGCGACCTGCTGCTTGGCCGTGAGCCCAAGGATTTCGACATCGCCACCGATGCGCATCCGGACGAGGTGCGCGCCTTGTTCCGCAATTGCCGCCTCATCGGCCGCCGCTTCCGCCTCGCACATGTGCACTTTGGCCGTGAGATCATCGAGGTGGCGACCTTTCGCGGCAGCCATGATGGTGCGGGTGAAGGCGCTGCCGGGGACGGTATGATCCTGCGCGACAATGTCTACGGCACCCTGGAAGAGGACGCCTGGCGGCGTGACTTCAGCATCAACTCCCTCTATTACGATATCCGCGACTTTTCCGTGGTGGATTTTACCGGTGGGCTGGACGATCTTGAGGCCGGTCTGCTGCGTGTCATCGGTGATGCCGGGCAGCGTTACCGTGAAGATCCGGTACGTATGCTGCGGGCAATACGCTTTGCCGCCAAACTGGGCTTCCGTATCCACCCGGGCAGCGAGACGCCTATTTTCGAACTGGGAGAAACACTGGAGGCGGTGCCATCGGCACGCCTGTACGAGGAAATGCTCAAGCTGTTTCTCTCCGGGCATGGCGTGGCCAGTTTTGAGCTGTTGCGTCACTACGATCTGTTCCGTCATTTGTTTCCCATGACCGAGGCCTGTCTGGCGCAGGAGGAGAATGGTTTTCCGCACCAGATGGTGTTGCGCGGCCTGGAAAACACTGATGCCCGGGTTGCCGAGGGCAAGCCGGTAACGCCGGCCTTCCTGTTTGCGGTATTGCTGTGGGAACCGGTGCGCGCCCGCGCCGAGGTTTTACAAGCTGAAGGCATGAGCGAGATCCAGGCCCTGCAGTCGGCCGGCGAAACGGTCATTGTTCTGTCCGTCCGCCATGTCGCCCTGCCCAAGCGCTTCAGTCTGCAGACCCGCGAAATCTGGGTAATGCAGGCGCGCCTGCCACGCCGCAACGGCAAGCGCGCTGCGCGTCTGCTGGAGATGCCACGCTTTCGCGCCGCCTACGACTTCCTACTGCTGCGTGCTGAAAGTGGTGACGAGGCGTTACAGGAGTTGGCACAGTGGTGGACGGATTTTCAGGCCGTCGACGAAGAATCTCGTGCCGCCTTGAGCCGCAATGCGCCTGCCGACAGTGGCGACGGCAGTGGCAAAAAGCGCCGCCGTCGGCGGCGACGAAGCAAGAAGCCCGCTGCTCCGGAATAGGCGGGTGGTTTTTCAAATCCGTAAAAATCACTCGTGGTAACGGCATACATCGGCCTCGGCAGCAATCTGGCCGATCCGCAGGCCCGGCTGCGATGTGCCTTCACTGAATTGGCGCAGCTGCCGCAAAGCCAGCTGCTGGCACAGTCCTCCCTGTATCGCAGCGC